>JBFFVI010000192.1:0-4317 GCA_041570895.1 Gammaproteobacteria bacterium | reverse complement strand
CCCATATGATCCGGCGGTTTATGCCAAATCTGCTGAAAATCTACAGAAGATGCTGCAGGAAGGTATTTTGATTCGTGAAGATAAACCCTGCTATTACGTTTATCGCCTTATCATGGATGGGCATTCGCAGGTAGGGCTGGTAGCCACGGCATCGGTGGCTGATTACGACATCAACCGTATACGTAAACACGAATATACCCGTCCGGCAAAAGAAGACGACCGTGTGCGCCAGATCGAAGCGTTGAATGCGCAGACTGGTCCTGTTTTGCTGGCCTACAAATCACAGCCAGATATAGACGCGATTCTGGAAGAGACCACCAAGCAGCCACCACTGGTCGATGTCACCGCCGATGATGGTGTGCAGCATACTTTCTGGATTATCGATGATGATGCAACGATCGATAAGATCAGCAAAGGCTTTGAGGCAATGAATGCCATCTATATCGCTGATGGCCATCACCGTTCGGCCTCGGCTTCACGGGTGGCAAAAAGCCATGCTTTAGCAGACGGCGACGGAGATCAGAGCTGTGATTACTTCCTGTCTGTAATCTATCCACATAACCAGATGAATATCCTGGATTATAACCGGGTGATCACTGATTTAAATGGCCTGAGTAAAGAGGAGCTGCTGGATAAAGTTAAAACAGCGTTCACCGTTACAGAGGAACCAGCCGCAGTTAAACCAGCAAAAGCGACAGAGTTTGGCATGTATCTCGATGGCCAGTGGTACCGTCTGAACATTAATACTGAACTGGTTCCAAACGACCCTGTGGCTTCGCTTGACGTTAGTCTGCTGGCAGATAACCTGATCGAGCCAATCCTCGGGATTTCTGATCAGCGTACTGATAACCGCATCGATTTTGTCGGTGGTATACGCGGTCTGCATGAGCTGGAAAAACGTGTCGATAGCGGTGAGATGGCGATTGCCTTTTCGTTCTACCCAACCAGTATGGAAGCCCTGATGGCCGTCGCTGATGCAGATGAAGTGATGCCGCCTAAGTCTACCTGGTTTGAACCGAAACTGGCCGATGGCCTGGTGTCACACGTACTTGACTAGGAAAAGCTTTGAACTGCAGAGACGCGGAGACACAGAGAAAAACTTTATAATGTTTAAAATCTCTGCGCCACTGTGGTGAATTTTTTAAAACCAGATATTTTTATTTGGTTTTTTCTTGCGTTTTTTATTTTATTAATATATATGTTAATTATTAATGTATATATTAATAAGTGAGTGATTTATGAATAATTCAGACTGGGTTCGAAGTATGCGGATAAAACAGGGGTTGAAAGGTTTTCAGCTGGCTGAACGCATGCAGGTAAGTGCGGCAAGGGTGTCCGTGCTGGAGAAGGATGAAGGCAGGGGGGCGGTGACATTGAAGATGATGGAAAAGGCAGCAAAAGCCATGGGGTGCAGATTTGAATACCGCATCGTCGCCGATTCAAATAATTCGGGCGATGCTGTTTCGCACGCAAGTAAACAGCGGGTACAAAGTCAGAAACCTCGTTATCGGGTGGTGATGGAATGAATGGTTTTATTACAAATCATTAGTTATTACTAATAAACAATAAAGACTAACGCCATTTTTTGTATAATTCATTCCACGATTTTTTTTAGCCTTTAACACTGGGATCATCTTGTATCAACTTTTACAACAAAGACTTTCACTATTAGCCGCTTCTGATTTTGAAGAAGCGCTATCATCGTCGAAGATTGGCCTGGAAAAAGAAAGCCTGCGGGTATCCCCTGAAGGCGGTATCTCGCAGACGCCACATCCAATGGCATGGGGATCAGCGCTGACGCATCCGCAGATAACCACTGACTTTTCAGAGGCACTAGCGGAGCTGGTTACACCACCGTGTGATTCAGTAACCGAGGTGATACAGTCACTCGATGATATCCAGAATTTTGTCTATCGAAATCTTGATAATGAAATCCTGTGGGCAACCAGCATGCCGTGTGTGGTCGCCGGAGAAACCGATATCCCATTGGCAAAATACGGCACATCAAATGCCGCGCAGATGAAAACGGTCTATCGCCGCGGTTTAGGTTTGCGTTATGGTCGCGCGATGCAGGTTATTGCCGGCGTGCATTTTAACTATTCTTTTTCAGATAAGTTCTGGCTGCATTATAAGCAGTTACTCAATAATACTGACGATACCCAGGAATTTATCTCAGAACAATATATGGGTGTGGTACGTAATTTATTACGTTATGGCTGGTTGGTGCCGTATTTTTTTGGCGCTTCGCCGGCGGTATGTAAATCGTTCTTAAATGGTAAGCGGACCATATTGCAGGAATTTAACAGCAATACTTACTTTGAGCCATATGCGACCTCGTTACGATTAGGTGATATCGGTTATCAGAATAATAAAGAAGAGTTAGCGGGGATAAAAGCCTGCTACGATTCACTTGATGCTTATATTGAAAGTATGCGCTGCGCTATCAATACTTCATATTCAGGTTATGAAGAAATTGGTCTAAAAAATGGTGATAAATATCTACAGCTAAACACCAATATTCTGCAGATCGAGAATGAGTATTACAGTTCGGTTCGGCCTAAGCAGATAGTACAAGGTGATGAGAAGCCATCCACCGCACTGAAGAAAAGAGGTATAGCGTATGTCGAATTGCGTTCACTGGATGTAAATGCATTTGACCCGCATGGTATTAATTCAGAACAGTTGTATTTTCTTGAAGTCTTCATGTTGTTCTGCCTGCTGCAGCCCAGTCCGCGGTTGAGCAAGACTGAAGTCGATGCCATCGATGAGAACCTGTTATTAGTCGCGCATCAGGGCAGAAAACCCGGTCTTGATCTACAGCGTGATAATCTACAGCAAGAGCCTGAAAAAATAAGTCTGCAGGACTGGGCAACCGAGTTATGTAATAAGATGAAATCAGTCGCCAGCTTGCTCGACAGGGCAAATTACTGCGAGAATTATTTCTCCAGTGTGAAGTCGCAGATAGCCAGTGTGTTTGATCCTGATCTGACACCCTCTGCCAGGATGCTTGCAGAGATGAGAGAGAATGACGAAGGCTTTTTTCATCATGCACAGCGGATGTCAAAACATCATTACCAATATTATAAAACTCATCCTTTAGCCGAAGAAAAAGTTAATATTTTTGAACAGATGGCGAAAGAATCTCTGCACAAACAAAAACAGATTGAGCTTGAAGATAAGATTAGTTTCGATGAATATTTAGAGAATTATTTTAATGATGCTTAAGTATATTGATAAGATCCCATTGTTACCGCTCACCATAGCGGCAATATTTATGTCACTTGCGCCGTTTGCACCGGAGCCGCATTTGATCGAGAAGTTACGAATGTTGAGCAACGGTGAGCTAACTAAAGGCATCGATATATTCGATCTTTTCTGGCACAGTTTCCTGATAGTATTGTTAGCGATACGATTGATACGTTACAAAAAGAACGCTAGCTAAGCGCTTTATAGATTCTTCAATGTGATGTTGCTGGTTTTATCTTTCGCCGCGGTATCTGATAATGCAGTAGCTAAAGATCTGGTCGATGCTAAGCGAAGTGGTGATTTTGCCGAAGCTTATTGTATTATGTGGCCGCTTGCTAATTCAGGCGATGCTGACGCACGGTACAATATAGGCTGGATGTATCTTAATGGTTACGGCTTAAGGATTAACGACAGCCTGGCGCTGGAGTGGTGGCAGAAAGCGGAACAGCAAGGACATACCGATGCCAGTTCTTCTATCGGCATGTTATATAGTCTGGGTGAAGGTGAAGTTTCAAAGGACATGGATAAGGCGATCGATCATTACATGATTGCAGTGCAGGATGGTCACGAGGATGCGGTGACATTAATACAATCGATGATGATGAGAAACGATCCGTCGATACGTGGTCGTTTGCATGCAATCGTTAATCAATATGCTGCTGTGTTTGGAACTAAACGTCAGTTTAAGAGTGAAAAGTTAAATGCCAGGGCTGGACCTTCGGTGAATGATTCGGTGATCACAACGCTGATAAAAGGACAGGCTCTTTTAGAGGTCTTTAGCCAGGATAAATGGAGCCAAGTTGTTGTCCTGGATAATGCGGAGATTGATCAAACGCTGTGGATTTCTAGCCCCCTGTTAGAAGTTAATGTTTTAGCAGAGTAAATCCACTAATAACGAACACCGCACCCCTTTTAATTACTTTAATTATCCACCATATCAATGGTCTCAGTGAAACAGGCGAGGATATGGAAGTGAGCAACGCTATATTAAATATAAACTAGTTATTAGACATATAAAAACAGGTGGATTACTATAGGTGTTTACATCGCGTTTACATGGTATATGTATGT
>JBFFVI010000191.1:0-4404 GCA_041570895.1 Gammaproteobacteria bacterium | reverse complement strand
TATTGCCTGTTCAAGTTTCTGCTGGAAAGAATGGCGATTAGGTATGCCGGTGATGACATCATAATACGCCAGTTTATCCAGATGTTTTTCTGCCTTGTATCGCTCCGTGAGTTCATGCGCTAGTTTTTCGTCATTGACCTGTATATGGGACAGCATCTTGTTGAAACCGCGAGTTAGCACCCCTATCTCATCGCTGGAAATATTATCGATCCTGATACTATAGTCATTGTTCTGTGTGACTGATTCCATCAGCCGGGTTAGCTGTTGTAACGGCCGAGTAATACTCTGACTTAGTTTGAGCAGCAGAACAGATGCCAGGGTGAGACCGATAAGCGCCATAAGTGAGGTAAATATCAGGTAATCAATAATATCAGCATATAAATAGGATATATCCGCCTGCATAAGCAGCTTCCCTATCGTCTTACCTTCAAAATCTATGTCATGGATAATGTTGATGTTTTTATCCAGTATAAAATCCATTTTTTCTGTCAGTTGCCGGGTGTTTATAGCATTGTCATATGCATTTGATCCGTTTCCTGTAGTGCTATTAACCTTCGCGCCCTGTTTTATATATCTCGCTAGCGCTTCACCTTTTTCATCAAAGATGATCGCTGACTGTATGTCTTCGGATTCTGAAAATGCCTGCAGGACTTCATCAGCACCCTTGGGATCATCAAATATCAGCGCAGCAGTGGTGTTATTACTGACCATTTTTGCCTGAACCAGTAATGATTCAATGATCGAGTCGCGGCGATTCTCGTATTCACCATAGATTGCCATAACAACCGCAACAAAAAGCGCTACAGTTGTTACTAGTAGATTAATAAAAATCAGTTTTTTCCTGATCGATAACTGGCTTAATAGTTGGCGAATACCTGCAAGGCTCATTATTAGTTAACCTCTTGCGCGAGCCTTAAAAGTTTTGCACTAATTTCGATGTCCGATGCTTTTGCAATGGTGTGATTTACGTCAAAAGCGATTTTATCATTATCAAACTTGAGACCGATCATGACACCAAAATCAACGACATTTTTGGCGTCAGCAATCGTCAGCACATGACTACCCTTGATGGCTTGCAATGCACCCGCGAATAGTCGCCGCTCGGGCGGTATGATATTTAGAAAAACGATGTGACATGACTTCACTTCTTCGATCAGTTTTGTCTTTATGACTTTTATGGTTCGATCCTGAACCTGCTTGCCGCTCAAGGTATCGATACTGTCTCCAAATGGATCTCTACCATAGACACAGATTAATAGTTCTTCGCTCTCATCTGGCCATTGTGTAAACCTGGCAAAGTTATAGATAAATGCTGCTTTGACCGTGTATTCCGAGATATTCCCGGCAAACGAATTCGTTGGCAGCTGGCATGCCAGGCTGAAAACCAGAAGAAATAATAGTTTGTAAGGTGAATTGAACAAGAGTAACTCGTGTTTTAGAAAGTATAGGTTGCTTTGATTCTAAAATTTCTGCCATCCTGCGGAATACTGCTCTGTAGATGTTCTTCAGAAGCAGGGTCTGCATATGATTTATCAAACAGGTTATAAATACTGGCAGATAGCATCAGACGTTGATCTAGCTGCTTACTCGATAACGTCAGGTTAGTGATGCTGTAATCTCCGGTTTTGCCAGCAGCCAGTGTTGCCCGATCACTCAAGTATTGAAGCTCGACACCTGCCTGTGTGTTTTTATTAAAGACGGGTGAGGCAAGATTTAATTTCACCATATTTTTCGGAGAGTTGGTCAGCTGCATGTTTGTATTTTTATTTTCAGTATCGACATAGCTGTAACTGGCACGGAACATCAAGCTCGAGTTGGCCAAATATTGCGCTTCGATATCAACACCCTTAGCGACCACCTCGTTGATATTGTCAAAGAAGATATCGCCGCTAACGGGATCACTATTAAGACCGATCAGGTTTGTCGTATCATTAGAATAGATCGATGCTGACAATTTAAAATTATTATTGAAATAGTGTTCTATATCGAACTCGTAGGTCTCAATCTCTTCCGGCTTAAGATCTGGGTTAGGCAGATATCCAAGTCCGGAGCCGTAGTAGAGCTCATAAGCATTAGGGTTTCGGAAGGCCGTGGCATAAATGAGTTTTAGCGACGTTTCCGGCTGCATAGAATAGATCAGCGCCACTCTTGGACTGGTAATATTTTTAGTTTTGTTGCCGCTGCCAGAATCAAAACTATTGTTGTCGTGACGTATACCGGCGTTAAGGATTAGCTGACTGGACAGGCGGATTTCATCCTGTATGTAGAGACCGAGTGTTTTACTGCTACGTGAATCGTCCAGGTAACTGTAAAAGGGATCCACATCAAAGTTTTCCTGATCCTGTTTTCTGTTCTTTTGATACTCCGCACCGATGATAATCCGTTGATGATCAAAATAGGTAGTCTGGTATCTGACTTCCGCATTCAACCAGCCACCCGTTGACTCATCTCTATTAATGGTTAATGCCGGGTTTGCCGGGTCTTCGTAGTCATAGATATAGTCGCCTTCATATTCGTAACGACCTGAAGACAAACTACTGAAAACCTGCGAGTCTTTATTGATTATGGGATTATAAGTAAGCGTTGTCAGCATCATCGTATCGATGGTTTCACTGGGCCGAGTGTTAAACTCCTGGCCATATGATGCTGTAGGTATACCTTTTTTACGATCGTTATAAGCGACTGAAAAACCCCAGTCCTGGTATTTTAACTTAGCAAACAGATTTTGTGCCTGATGATAATCCAGACCTTGTGCGACGCCATTGTTTGTCGCCGGATCATCGAACTCTGAAAAATAAAGGTCAGCACCATCACTTTTGTAGGCTGATGCCGATAGCATTACATCGACGCCATTGTCGAAAGTATCACCGCTAGTCACACGAGCTCTTCTGCTGTTCTCACTGCCATATTCGGCAGATACCTGCAATCCACCAACATCATCGCCATTTTTGGTAATAATGTTGATCACACCGAAAAATGCATTAGCACCATAAACAGCCGAACCCGGGCCGGAAGCATACTCAACTCGCTGGATAAGGTCGACATTGACTATGCCGTCGTAGTCGACACCGAAACTGTCATAAATATTATCATTGACCCTTTTTCCATCAAGCAGCATCAGGAAGCGGGTATTATAATCACCCGGTATACCAAAACCGCGCGCACCGAGATAAGTGTAGTTACGATCATTGGTAGAAAATAACCCTGGAATGCTGTTGAGGATATCTCTTAACGTTCTGTAGCCGTATTTCTCGATAGCCTCCGCATCGACAACGGTGACCCTTGAAGGCGCCTCACTGGTCTTTTGAGGAAATCTTGATGATGTAAACACTTCGACATTCAATAACTGCTCAATTGATATTTCAGTTATATCAGTATCTTTAGTTAAAGTAATTTCACTTAATTGATCTTGAGCTAGAGCCTTGCTTGCTATGAGAGATAATGCTGCGGTCAGAACAACCCTGAAAAATGAAATAGACATATGAATAATTACTCGACGACTTAATCTTTATAAATGATTTTTTGTTAAATTAAGTATAGTGATTAAACCGAAAAGTTTCCTCTTAACCATGTACTCTACTTATAGCTAGTTAAGTATTTCGGACGAGCGGTATCTATCTTATATTCAGAGACTTAAGTGTTGAATATGTGCCTAACCTGTCGAATAGATGACAGCGTTAATCGCTGTGATTATTTCCTTTTAACAGCGCCGTTATGATCATTATCGTTATGAGCTAACACTTTAAGTTCAGTCATACTCATCAACTAAAACCGTATAACTAACGGCGCTGTTTATCCGACATCATCGCCAGTAAGTTTTCTGCCAACGCTTCATAGATCGGTTTTTTACAGATCAGTTTTGAGGTACCTGATGCGATCAAAGCGGTTGCCATCATCGCCAGTACCAGCTCCTGGTTATCGGTCATCTCCATGACGATGACAAAAGCAGTGATCGGCGTCTGCACCACGCCGGTAAAATAACCGATCATGCCGAGGATGACGATGGTTGATGCCATCTCTGCCGGGAACAGTAAAGCCAGATCAGCGCCTAAACCGGCGCCACTTGCCAGTGATGGTGCAAACAGGCCGCCAGGAATGGTGGTTAGATAGGTCGCGGCTGTCGCCAGTATTTTGTAGAACGGGTACATTACACCAAAGTCGGCAGTGCAGGTATCCAGGCCGGCACAGCTGACGATCTGCTTGGCTTCGAGATAACCCGTTCCGTTGGCAGCACCGCCACTCAAAATACTTAATATCGCCACGCTTAAACCACAAACCAAAGCGATTAATATCCAGTGTGTCTGCATGTAGGGGCGTAATTTTTTTGAGCCGATAATTAATACCTGGCTGAATAGACCACCGCTTAGACCACCCACCACACCACAGACGACGACACCTAACCAG
>JBFFVI010000190.1:0-4409 GCA_041570895.1 Gammaproteobacteria bacterium | reverse complement strand
CGTTACCCATGATCTGAAGATCGCCGAGCGTATGGATACTATCTATACCCTCGAAGACGGTGTTTTAAAACACGCCTGACTTTTTATAATAATACTTTTTCTATGCCGCCATTATTGGCTTTCTGGATGAACTGTTTTTCCCAGTTCTTACCATGCATGTGGTTCGCCATCTCTACGATGATGTAGTCGGTTTTCAAACCGGTATCATCGGTATAACGCCCCAGACCTTGCTGGCAGGCAGGGCAGGATGTCAATATTTTAACTTCATTGTTTTTGGCTTTACTGTGACCGGTGATGGTATTGATGTCTTTTGCAAGTTCCTCACGTTTACGGTAGCGCAGCTGTTCGGCGATATCGGGTCGTGATGTGCCCAATGTTCCAGCTTCGCCGCAGCATCGATCATTTTGCAGCACGTCTTTGTTTAACAGTTTCTGAGCGACAGTGATCGCACTGTACTGTTTCATCGGTGTATGACAGGGGTCATGATACAGATACTCGGTATCGGTGGCGCTTTGCAGGGTGATATTTTTTTCCATCAGGTATTCATGTATATCGAGTAAGCGACAGTCTGGAAATATTTTTTCGAATTCATATTTCAATAACTGGTCCATACAGGTGCCGCAGGAAACGATGACCGTTTTTATATCGAGATAATTAAGGGTGTTGGCGATACGATGAAACAGTACGCGATTTTCATTCGTAATCGAACGGCTTTTATCCTGTAGCCCGGCAGAGCTTTGTGGGTAACCGCAACATAGATAACCCGGTGGTAGAACCGTCTGTACACCCGCTTCATAGAGCATGTGTAATGTTGCCATAGCGATCTCACTGAACAGTCTTTCTGAGCCGCAACCGGGAAAATAAAATACCGCATCAGATTCGTCATGATTTAATTCAGGATTCCTTATGATAGAGACGTAACTGGTATCTTCCAGATTTAGCAGGGCACGGCTGGTCTTGCGAGGTACAGCAACGCGGATAGGTTTACGCACCAGGTTGACGATCTGTGTGCTGTTATCAACATGACCGGTAGTGTTTGGCGGTATCCTTTTTTTGTTGCCTAACAGGCCGAATCTCTTTGCGAAAAAATGACCTGTATTGATCGCCTTAAAACCACCGCGTGCTAAAACACTACGCAGTGTTTTGACTGCGAACGGGTTTTTCACATTGAGGAAAGTGATCGCGGCTTTGGTGCCAAGGTTGCTTTTCTTTTTACCGTGTTTGGTTAATATGTGGCGCATGTGAATAGAGACGTCACCGAAATCTATATTCACCGGGCAGGGGTTCAGGCATTTATGGCATGTGGTGCAGTGATCCGCGATGTCATTCATCGAATCGAAATGTGACAGTGAGATGCCGCGCCTGGTTTGCTCCTCGTATAAGAAAGCCTCTATCATCAAACCGGTGGCCAGTATCTTGTCACGCGGCGAGTAATACAGGTTTGCGCGCGGTACATGTGTCATGCATTCCGGTTTGCATTTTCCACAGCGCAGGCAGTTTTTGATCTCATCGTTCAACTCACCCAGTTCGCTATCTTCCAGGATGATGGCCTCCTGTTGTACCAGGCGTAAGGATGGGGTGTAGGCCAGATCAAGGTTTGAGTCCGCCTGTAATTTACCTTTGTTAAAGTGTTGTTTTGGGTCGACTTTATTTTTATACAGCAAAAAGCTGTCTAATTTTTCAGTTTCCAGGTATTGTATTTTTGTTAGTCCGATACCATGTTCGCCGGAGATAACACCATCGAGTGATTGCGCCAGCACCATGATCTTGTCAACGATCTTATCGGCTTCGTGTAACATTGCATAGTTGTCAGAATGTACTGGTATATTAGTGTGTACATTACCGTCACCTGCATGCATGTGTAAGGCGACAAACAGTTTGGCGTCTTTGATCTCGCCATGTATCTGTTTGAGTTTTTCTCTGACCGGTTTTAGATCCTGGCCGGAAAATATTTCTCTCAGAGAATTATGGACCTCCGCTGTATACGAAATAATGCAATCGCGTCGTAATAGCAGGTCGATCAGGTTGTCGCTGTCCCTGATATTATCGACTTCGTTCTCAAGTAATAATTCTTTTACTTCTGCTGCAGGCGAATCCAGCTGCTGAAGGATATTTGACCAGCGCTGCTTCTTTGTGGCGATGAGCTGTTTAGCAATCTCACATTTATTCTGGATGATGTCTTCTGCTTCTATGCTGGTTGAAAAACCATCATCTTCCTTTGCATCTTTCAGGTTGCCATCGAGATAGGCTGTGACAGCATCACAGATCCTTATCTTATTGGTGATGGCCTGCTCGATGTTGATGCATTCGATGCCACGGTTGTATTCAGCTAAACGCGGCAACGGGATAACGACATCTTCATTGATTTTAAATGCATTGGTATGTGCAGAGATGGCTGCCGTGCGTGCACGGTCAAGCCAGAAGCGTTTTCGCGCCTCAGCACTGACGGCGATGAAGCCCTGTGCATTTCTTTTCTTACTGGCCTCGATCACCTGTTGAGCCACGGCGTTAACCTGGTCTTCATCATCTGATGAGATATCTGCCAGCAGCACCATCTTCGGCCGACCGAGAAAAGAGCCGTCCGAGCTACTGGCTTTTGTGGTGTACTTGACGGCTTTGATATAACGTTCATCGAGATGCTCGAGACCGGTGAGTAAGACATCTTTATTGTCATCGAGCAGTTGTTTAACCTCGACCACGGCTGGTACGGCTTCCGCGATATCTGTACCAAAAAACTCCAGACAGATGGTGCGTTTATGTTCCGGCATCTTATGCAGGATGAAACGACCGGAAGTGATTAAACCATCACAACCTTCTTTCTGTATGCCGGGTAAACCGAATAAAAACTTATCAGTAACATCTTTACCCAGACCTTTTTTACGAAAAGACTGACCGTCAAGCTGCAGTAACTCAGCTTCACCCAGGGCAGTTTTACCGTCTTTCTGAAAACGCGTAATCTTGAAGGTGACCTCACGCTGGTCATGAATCTTACCCAGGTTGTGGTTGATGCGTTCGACTTCCATCCATAAGCCATCAGGTGTCACCATCCGCCAGGAGACCAGGTTATCTAATGCGGTTCCCCAGATCACGGCTTTTTTACCACCAGCGTTCATCGAGATATTGCCACCGATGGTCGAGGCATCCTGAGAAGTAGGGTCGACGGCAAAGGCATAACCATGTTGTTCGGCCAGGTCTGAAACGCGTCGGGTGATAACACCGGCGCCACACTCAACCACTGGGTGTTTTCCTTCCAGTCCAGCTAATTCGATCTGTTTTAGCGGGCTTAGATATTCCAGTTTTTCGGTATTGATGACGGCGGTATTGGCGTGCAGGGGTATGGCACCGCCGGTATAACCTGTGCCACCGCCACGTGGAATAATCGTTAGACCAAGATCAATACAGCCGCGCACGATAGCGGCGACTTCATGTTCGCTATCCGGTTTAAAGACCACGAATGGCATGGCGATACGCCAGTCGGTGGCATCGGTTGAATGTGCGATACGTGCCAGGCCACTAAAATCAATATTATTTTTCGAGGTTATTTTGCTTAACGCTTTTATGGTTTTTTTGCGCAGGGCTATCTGTGCTAACAGATTTTCTTCAAATGTTGTGATCGCCTTTAAACAATTACTGTGCAGGATTAATGCATCGGTATTTCCATCAGCGCGTAATTCGACCTGGTTCAAACGATGCTTTAAGGCATGGACTAACGCTTCACGCCTTTTACGATTATTCAGCAGATCGTCTTTTACAAAAGGATTTCGTTTGATGACCCACATGTCACCGAGCACTTCGAATAACATACGCGCCGAACGGCCGGTACGGCGTGAAGTGCGGAGTTTCTCGATGATCTGCCAGCTTTCTTCACCCAGGAATCGAATAATAATCTCACGATCAGAATAAGACGTGTAGTTGTAGGGAATCTCGCGAATTCGGGCTGAATGTGAATCTGTCATGTTTACCAGCAGTGGGTATTAAGGGTATTTCGAAGGGCGCATTATACGCTAACTAACATGTATACAGAAAAGCAAATATTAACCACGGAGACACAGGGTACACAGAGAAAAACTTCCAGATGTCTGAAAACTCAAAAAAAGTATCTCTGTGCACTCTGTGTCTCTGTGGTTAATATTTGCTTTTCTGTATACATGTTAGTTAGCGTATAATGCGCCCTTTGAAACACCCTTATACCCACTGCTGGTACCCATGACAGATATACATTCAGCACGAATTCGCGAGATTCCCTACAACTACACGTCTTATTCTGATCGTGAGATTATTATTCGATTCCTGGGCGAAGAAAGCTGGCAGATCATCGAGAAACTGCGCACTTCACGCCGTACCGGCCGTTCGGCGCGTATGTTATTCGAAGTGCTCGGTGACATGTGGGTCATCAAACGAAATCCTTT
>JBFFVI010000189.1:0-4419 GCA_041570895.1 Gammaproteobacteria bacterium | reverse complement strand
TCTAGCGCGATACCTGCTTCTGCATCAAAGATCGAAGAGAAACCGCAACCACGGAAATCTGTAGAAACAACTTTCTCATCGGTGTAGCCCAGAGTCTTGCTCATGTCACCTGATGTTGAAGCTGCTTTCAATTCAGCACAGATGTCTTCGTATGAAGCTTCTTTTTCTAATTCGACAGTTAAGTCAACAACAGAAACGTCTGAAGTAGGTACGCGGAAAGCCATACCGGTTAATTTACCGTTAAGCTCAGGCAGTACAACACCTACAGCTTTAGCCGCACCAGTAGAAGATGGGATGATGTTTTCCAGGATACCACGACCACCGCGCCAGTCTTTCATTGAAGGACCATCAACCGTTTTCTGTGTAGCAGTTGCAGCATGAACGGTAGTCATCAGACCACGCTTGATGCCCCACTTGTCATTGATAACTTTAGCAACAGGAGCCAGACAGTTAGTAGTACAAGATGCAGCAGAAACGATTGCCTGACCAGCATATTCGTTGTGGTTAACGCCGTATACGAACATTGGTGTGCCATCTTTAGAAGGTGCAGACTGAACAACTTTCTTCGCGCCAGCATCGATGTGTGCCTGACAGCTCTCTTCGGTCAGGAAGAAACCAGTACATTCGATAACGAGGTCAGCATTGATGTCGCCCCATTTCAGGTCAGCAGGGTTACGCTCTGCAGTCAGACGGATAGTCTTGCCGTTAACGACCAGGTTGTTGCCATCTACAGAAACATCACCGTCGAAGTTGCCATGCACTGAGTCATATTTCAGCATGTACGCAAGGTAGTCAGCGTCCAGCAGATCGTTGATACCAACTACTTCGATTTCAGGGAAGTCTTTTGCAATCGCACGAAAAGCCATACGACCGATACGGCCAAAACCGTTAATACCGACTTTAATAGTCATAATTATTTCTCCAAATTTTTATAAATTAAAAATAAATTCTTACAGAACAGATTCAACAGCTTTCACTACATTTTCTACAGTGAAGCCAAATTCTTTAAACAGCTGATCTGCAGGTGCAGACTCACCGAAGTGGTCGATACCAACAACTGCATCAGCGTACTTGTACCATGCATCTGTTACCGCTGCTTCAACTGCAACAGTCGGTGTACCTTTGCTCAATACTGCTGAACGGTAGCTCTCATCCTGCGCTTCGAATGCATTAACAGAAGGCATAGAAACAACGCGAATATTTTTACCAGACATCGCTTCAGCTGCACCGACAGCAAGTGCCACTTCAGAACCGGTAGCGATGATGACTGCGTCAGGTGTACCGGCACAATCTTTCAGGATGTAACCGCCTTTAGCGATATCAGCGATCTGCGCATCTGTACGTTCCTGGTGAGGCAGACCCTGGCGAGAGAAGATCAAACAAGAAGGACCTTCTTTACGCTCGATACCTTGCTGCCAGCTAACTGCTGACTCAACCGCATCACATGGACGCCATACATACATATTAGGAATCATACGCAATGTAGGTATCTGCTCTACAGGCTGGTGAGTAGGACCATCTTCACCCAGACCGATTGAGTCATGGGTATATACGAACAGGCTGCGGATCTTCATCAGTGCAGCCATGCGCAGAGCATTACGCGCATACTCAGAGAACATCAGGAAGGTTGCGCCGAATGGGATCAGACCGCCGTGCAGTGAAATACCATTCATGATGGCAGACATAGCGAATTCACGAACACCGTAACGTACATAGTTAGATACTTCGTTGGCATCCATTGGTTTGTAACCAGACCATTCTGTCAGGTTAGAGCAACCCAGGTCAGCAGAACCACCGAACAGCTCAGGCAGCATCGGTGAATAAGCTTCGATAGCTGCTAATGAAGCCTGGCGAGTCGCAGGGCTTTTCGCTTCGGCATTAACACCAGCGATATAAGCACCCGATGTTTCCGCCCAGTCAGCAGGCAAGTCGCCAGCCATACGACGCTCGTACTCAGCCGCCAGCTCAGGATACTCAGCTTTATAGGCAGCGAATTTCTCATTCCATGCAGCTTCAGCTTTAGCACCTTTTTCTTTTGCATCCCAACCGTGATAGATATCAGCAGGTACTTCGAATGCTGCGTGATCCCAGCCCAAAGCGGCTTTGGTCAGGTTGATCTCTTCTTCGCCTAAAGGCGCACCATGACATGCATGGCTGCCAGCTTTGTTTGGCGAACCAAAACCGATAGTTGTTTTACAACAGATCATGGTTGGTTTATCAGTCATCGCTTTTGCCATCTCTATGGCTTTAGCGATAGCTTCTGGATCATGGCCGTCAACACCAGGAATCACGTGCCAGCCATAAGACTCGAAACGTTTCGGTGTGTCGTCGGTGAACCAGCCATCAACGTGACCGTCGATAGAGATACCGTTATCATCCCAGAATGCAATCAGTTTACCCAGACCCAAAGTACCGGCCAGAGAACATGATTCGTGAGAGATACCTTCCATCATACAACCATCACCAAGGAACACATAGGTGTGGTGATCGACGATGTTATGCCCTTTCTGGTTGAACTGGCCGGCCAGAGCTTTTTCAGCAATCGCCATACCAACACCGTTAGTGATACCCTGACCCAATGGACCGGTGGTCGTTTCAACACCCGGTGCATAACCGTACTCTGGGTGACCCGGAGTTTTAGAATGCAACTGACGGAAGTTTTTAAGATCGTCAACTGACAGCTCATATCCTGTCAGGTGTAACAGCGAATAGATCAGCATAGAGCCATGGCCGTTCGACAGGATGAAACGGTCGCGGTTGCTCCATTTTGGATTAGCTGGGTTGTGGTTCATGTTGTCGTTCCACAGTACTTCAGCGATGTCTGCCATACCCATTGGTGCACCGGGGTGACCAGAATTGGCTTTTTGCACAGCATCCATACTCAGGGCACGAATGGCATTTGCGAGGTCTTTACGTGAAGGCATATTGCTCTCCGGTTAAGTTTTTGTAACTGAAAAAGCTGCCACAACAGGTCCTTAAAAGCACCTGCGAAGCAACTAAAATTCTATTGAAATCAATGACTAAGACACCCCAAACAGCCGGTGAATCGCTATGCCTAAGCTCATCGAAAGGCGCGTATTTTCCCTTAATTCAGCGCAATGAGCAAGTAACTGAGAAGATACTTGGCTTTTTCATTTCAACCACAAAATACACCAAACCATGATCGCATCAAATATCTGCAGCTAAAAACGCCACACAGTTCAGCTTAGAAACAACAAATAAAGCGATAAATCTTCCTACATACAATCACTTATTAGTTCCCATGAAAAACAAAATTACAAATCGCGATGAATTCATTTCAGGTAACCCGGACAGCCTAAACGCACTACAATAGAATTTTTCAGTGAAAGTAATGTCATCAAAATAATACAAAAACTGACATTTACAGCTACATTTACAAAACACAAATTCTCAATAAAGGAACCCACTATGCATGCACGGCTGATCATTTTATTTTTGATGCTATTTTTAAGCTCACCCATTAGCCGAGCGGCAGAATACAGCTTAACCATCCAGCCCATTCTATCCGAGGATAAAACACAGGAAGCGTACCAGCCCCTGGCCGACTACCTGTCGAGCCAGACAGGACAGACCATCACGCTCATTACTCACCGAAACTTTACTTTTTACTGGAACAAGATGCGTAATCAGCAGCAGGGCTTCGACCTGGTACTGGATGCCGCACACTTCACCGACTACCGCATAAAAAGACAGGGCTACCAGGTGCTGGCCAAACTGCCAGACACCGTGAGCTTTTCCATCGTTAGCCACGAAGATAATTTTTACATGGATGCGGATGAGCTCACCAGCAAAAGAATAGCCACCATGCCCTCACCCAGCCTCGGCGCCATGCGCCTGCAGGAGTTGTACCCCAACCCGATGCGCGTACCGATCTACATCTATGAAAGCAACACCAGGCGCGCAGTAGATAGCGTTTTATCAGGAAAAGTTGACGCCGCTATCATCCCAACCCGACTAGTAGCAGAGTACAGTGGACTCAACACAGTAGAAACCACTGAACCGGTTCCGCATATGGCCCTGTCTGCTTCAGCTGAGGTACCCGCTGAAATCGCGGAAAAAATACGCACCGTCTTATTAACCGCCAACACCACGCCCGAAGGCCAGAAAATGTTAGCCGCTATCAATGCGACTAAATTCGAAGCCGCTGACAATGCCACTTATGATGGTTATTCCAAATTACTTGAAGGCGTTTTTGGGTACTAGGCAAGCACTAGCCGTTCAGACATGTTTCCACTTGATAGAACAGCCCATGCTGGGTATCTGTTCTTCAGGCCCGCGACCGGTTAACGCGACCTGCTTCATGGCCTCGAATAAATCACGCTTAACATCGATAGCCGCAGTTTGCTTGCGACTCTCATCTAATCGTCCACGGTACTGCAAGCGCATCTCTTTGTTATA
>JBFFVI010000188.1:0-4556 GCA_041570895.1 Gammaproteobacteria bacterium | reverse complement strand
TAAAACAGCGTCAAATTCTTTTTCTACGTCGGCAAGTGGAACGTCACGACCAACACGAGTGTTCATACGGGTTTCGATGTGACCCATGTCCAGGATACGCTGACATTCGTTGTCGAGGAAATCGCGAGGAGTACGGTAGCCAGGGATACCGTAACGCATCATGCCACCAAGCTCTGAGTGATCATCAAATATCGTTGAGGCGATGCCTTTACGACGCAGTTGGTAAGCCGCTGCCATACCAGCAGGGCCGCCACCGATGATAGCAACTTTCTTGCCCGTCATCGCTGCGCTGTTATCAAATTTAAAGCCTTCTTTAAACGCTGTGTCACCGATGTACTGTTCAACAGAGTTGATACCAACAAAACCTTCGACATCGTTACGGTTACAGCCAGTCTCACAAGGAGCCGGGCATACACGACCCATCATCGATGGGAAAGGGTTAGCATCAGTAGAACGACGGAAAGCATATTCCTGCATAGACACGCCTTCTGGCGGTCTTTCGATACCACGAACGATGTCTAACCAGCCACGGATATCTTCGCCTGATGGACAACTGCCCTGACAGGGAGGAGTACGGTGCACGTAAGTTGGACACTTGTGTGAAGTATCTTCTTTGAAAATTTGGTGAGCGAAATCTTTATTGACGAAATCGCCGTCTTCAAATTTTCTGAAGGTTAACTTATTGTCTTGCATATCTTGTTTCGAAGTGGCCATGCCAGCTCTCCTGTTGCTTTACCAGAGGACGTTGCCCCGGTATATGTCAATAATTATGAGTTATTAAGTTTTGTTACTAAATTTATTTACCAGGCCTTATTACCAAAGAGTAATTTTAGGCTTTTAGTTTAAGCAGCCGCTTCAGTGTCATCACTGTCTTCAGCTTCTTCACCTTGTCCTTCAAGTATGATCGCGTTGCTTACCAGCTGGTGAACACTCACGATCTGATCCATGGTCATGCCGTAATAAGGCAGGACTTTTGTAAACTGTGATTTACAGATGGCGCAAATAGCTGCCATGTGTGTGACGCCATGATCCTTGCTGACGTTTTTCAGTGCTTCCATACGTGGTTGAGCACCTTTGATACGTAGTTCCATGAGGTCGTCTGTCAACAGACCGCCACCGCCGCCACAACAGAATGTCTGATCATGGATAGTGTCCTGCGACATATCGTGGTAGTTGTTACATACAGCCTGTATTACCTGACGAGGTGTGGTGAACTGGCTTCCAGGGGTTTCACCGATGCGTGAAGCACGCGCGATGTTACATGAGTCATGGAAGGTCAGCGTCATGTGGTCATTTTCAGACTTATCGATATTCAGTATGTCGCGATCCAGGCAGTCCTTGGTGAATTCAAGGATATGCTGAGGAATAGGGTAGTTCTGATCGAGGAAGTCCCATGGGCCAGCCAGTGTATTCAGATGGTTGTAGGCAACACGCCATGCATGTCCGCACTCACCAAATACCAGACGTTTTACACCCAGTTC
This sequence comes from Gammaproteobacteria bacterium, assembly GCA_041570895.1. Taxonomy (GTDB): domain Bacteria; phylum Pseudomonadota; class Gammaproteobacteria; order SZUA-229; family SZUA-229. Next base: position 3,075 of record JBFFVI010000188.1, on the reverse strand, counting down.
TTTCGCTGCGTCACGAATACGCAGTGAGATCTCACGCATGTGTTCATAGCTACCGATGAACAGACCGAAGTTAGCTGCTTCCGACGCTTTTGAACTCATCGTCCAGGTAACGCCTGCTGCGTGGAAAACTTTACCGTAACCGATGAGGCCGTCGATGTGCGGTTCTGCAAAGAAATCGGCAGAAGGTGTCACCAGTAAGATCTCTGCGCCTTTCTCGTCTAGCGGGAAGCGAACCTTAACACCGATGTCTTCTTCAACTTCCTCTTCCAGACCTTCCAGGGTGTCAACCAGCGCCGGTTCAGGTAAGCCCAGGTTATTACCGATCTTGTGTACTTTAGGAATAATCTGGTTAGAGTATTTCTGTCCCATACCGATCTGAGCCAGCATGTCACGTGCAGCCATGGTCACTTCAGCAGTATCGATTCCGAAAGGACAGAAGACAGCACAGCGACGACATTCAGAACACTGGTGGAAGTAGCTGTACATGTCTTTGATGGCTTCTTCTGTTAAGTCGATCGCACCAACCAGTTTAGGGAAATACTTGCCGGCAAATGTGAAATAACGGCGATAAACCTTGCGCAGTAAATCCTGACGGGCCACTGGCATGTTTTTCGCATCACTGGTACCGATAAAGTAATGACATTTATCAGTACAGGCGCCACATTTAACACAGGTATCCATAAATACCTGTAGAGAACGGTATTTACCGAGTTTGTCTTTCATTAACTCAAGAAATCTTTCTTTCCAGCCGTCAATCAGATGATGTTCTTCATCACCTACAGGAAAACCCATGTCGGTCTGAAATTCTTCACCCGCGATAAATGGTGAACTGTGCGCCATCGCACCTTCCATGACAGAAGGAATGACGGGAAATTCGTGCGTTTCTGGTATTTCGTAATCAGCCATTATTATATTTCCAGTCTTATTTAAGCGTTACGGCCATCTTTGGCTTCAAGTTCAGCACCCCAGGGTGACAGGTGTCGCTGTTCACGTGGGTTATCAATCTGATAACGCGTTGGTGACATGAACAGGCCTGGTGCGTGTAACAATTTACTAATTGGGAAAATGATTGCTAAAAACAGCACCATCGTCAGGTGTGCTAATAAAATAGGGTCGCTAGGCAGGTTCTGCCAGTCAAGCAGGAACAGCCCCATGATAAATCCTTTGAGTTGAACGATGTCTGTGTGAGCAACATAAACGATAGATAATCCGGTGCCGGCAATTCCCATGATCAAAAGCAGCATCAGGTAATCAGAGGGTGATGATATGTAACGTACACGATCGACAAAGATACGGCGTGCTAATAAACCAAGTAAGCCAACAACCATGGCAAAACCAGCGTAGTGACCAAAACTTTGTACCACCATGTTGTTTACCAGTGGCCAGAGAAAAGAATCAGGTGAAATCACATAACGTAAATGACGGAAAAACGCGAGCAATAATGATAAATGGAACATGAAGCCGAAGATCCAGGTCCATTTTGTTGCACGGAAGAGACTATTAAAAAGAACGACCTCGGTAAAAAACCGGTAGGCAACGCCTTTTCTGGTTAAAGGTGCAGGGGTAACGGCGATTTTCAGCGGCGCAGGTACTCGCTTGTATTGCAACATCTTGTTGGTGATGCCGGCTACTAATGTGATCATTGCCACATAAAAAAGTATGACATACAAAATACTAAGTGCGCTCATTGATAATATCTCATTAAGTGAATCTCAATAGTTTTCGTTAATACTGATAATTAACTCAAAACTGCATTTGCTACTCGTCATTGCGAGTGAAGCAGATCAATCCATTCGAACGATCAAGCTGTCAATACGAGATTGTTTGACTCATCGCAGTGACAGTCTTATCTCGCCAGATTGCTACTTCTACTAAACCTTAAATAAAACACATCATGGTTAAAAAATGTGTCTTATTTAAAGTTGCGAGGGTCATGCAACAACCCTCGAACTTATTAATCTCTTACTTTATAAAAAAGTTAAAGATTATACACAACCAGTTGGTTTTGGCAGACCAGCATATTTACATGCTTGTTTACCTGGACCGTATGGGAATAGCTCGTACAGGTACTTGCTGTTGCCTTTTTCTTTACCTAGACGTTTACCAACAGCTTTAGTCAGTACACGTACTGCAGGAGCAATCTGGTATTCTTCATAGTATTCACGCAGGAAGTTGATGATGTCCCAGTGCTCTTCTGTTAAAGGTTGATCTTCTGCAGCAGCCATTGCTTCACCTACAGCAGGTTCCCACTCGTTTAAGTTAGCTAAGTAGCCTTCTTCGTCGACTTCAAATTGCTTGCCGTTTACTTCGATTGATGACATGTTTATATCCTCGTTTGTACCAAATAATAAAAATTTATATGGAATTAATTATGTTTACAGCCAAGATTGGACAGAGTCACTCTCAGCTACTAAATTTACAAAGCCTTCATAATCGACGACTTTGATACCATCAGCCAGTTTGCCTTCAAGTCCACGAGCCTGAAGGTCAGGACCGAGTACGGCAAATGTAACACCACTGGCATTTTTGATTTTGTCAGCTGCACTGTTACCAGTTGTTGCAGCATAAACACCGTCTTCGATCAGCAGAACGGTAGAACCGTCTTTTGCATAACCGAGGCAGGTGTCGAATGTGTTAGATTCGAACGGAGATTTGTTTACTGTGTGTAATAGTCCCATGATTAATCTCCTAGAAACTTAGTAAAATGTCTTGGCCAGCCATAACATCAGCTAACTCGGCGCGACTTACCAGACGGATAGAGTCTTTTTCAGCCCAGTCTTCATCTTCATCTTCCCAGACCAGGTGCTGAAGATCATCTAATGTTAAACCACGCTCTTCCAGTGATTCTTTTTCAACGTAAATCTGATTTACGTCGTAATCACCTAAAGCAGAGTAGACGGGTGAAAAGTTTTTCTGACCGATCGCATCTGTGTTTTGATTTTTTGTCAGTTCGTAAACACCGTCACCGATGAATGCAAGGCTAACGTCCTGATCAAAAGCTGCGCCAATTAATACAACCTCTAAAGATTCCAGGGCATAGATTGAGCCATAAGGAGCTTTGCGGTTGACGTACAT
>JBFFVI010000187.1:0-4560 GCA_041570895.1 Gammaproteobacteria bacterium | reverse complement strand
TGAGTATTGCTGGATGGTTACATGATTGCGGCAAAGTAACCACGCCTGAATATGTTGTTGATAAAGCGACCAAATTAGAGACTATCTATGATCGCATCCATGAGATCAGAATGCGTTTTGAAGTATTGAAGCGTGATGCGGAAATCGATTGCTGGCAGAAGATTTCTACTGGCGCTGATAAACAGGAGCTTCTCGCCGAGCTGAAAGAAATAAATAAAAAACTTGATGATGATTTTGCCTTTGTTGCCGAGTGTAATGTTGGTGGTGAATTTATGGCAGATGAAAAGATTGCACGCCTGGAGCAGATCGCAGAGAAAACCTGGAAGCGTACTCTGGATGATAACCTCGGACTATCCTGGGAGGAATTAAACCGTAAGGAGAAAAACCATGATGTTCTGCCTGTAGAAGAGAAGGTGCTGGCTGATAAAAAGGAACATTTAATCGCACGCCATGAAACCGACAGGATCCCGCAGGATAACCACTGGGGTTTTAATGTTGAGACGCCTGAATATAAATATAATCGCGGTGAACTTTATAATCTTTCGGTGAAAAAGGGCACTTTGAGCGAAGAAGAGCGTTATATGATCAATGGCCACATGATACAGACGATCATCATGTTAAATAATCTGCCTTATCCGAAAGATTTACGTAACGTACCGTTGATTGCCGGCAGCCATCACGAGACCATGGATGGTAAAGGCTATCCAAAGCGACTGGTGATGACAGAGCAGCCGCTAACCGCTCGCATGATGGTGATCGCAGATATTTTTGAAGCGTTAACTGCTTCAGACAGACCGTATAAAAAGGCTAAAAAGTTAAGTGAATCAATCCGGATTCTGAGTTTTATGCGTAACGATAAGCACATAGATCCCGATCTATTTAATCTATTTTTGAGTAGCGGCGTCTACCTGGAGTATGCAAAAAAATTCCTTTCGCCAGAACAGATCGATGAAGTAAATATTGATGACTATCTATCCTGATTACTTTTAGTCGAACACTGTATGAAAAAAAAGTAATTTAATACTTCATGATGCTCAGGTGTATTGTGTTGTAATGAAAAATAACATAGAAGTAAAAGGTTCTAAATCGATGAATGAATCAGAAGCAGTAAAATATTACTCTCCGTTAGAAGAAAGAATTAATATTTCTTCTCACGCTATTGGCTTTTTTATGAGTCTCGTTGCGCTGGCGCTGTTGACGACACATGCGAGTCTAAATGGGAACGCCTGGCATATCGTGAGCTTTAGTATTTTTGGTGCAAGTCTGGTTATTCTTTTCGCGGCTTCCACTGTTTATCATAGTGCTAAACAACCGGAGTTGAGGTCTCGTCTGAGAATTATTGATCATGCTGCAATCTATGTCCTTATTGCGGGAACCTATACACCTTTCACTCTGGTTACGTTAAATGGCACCGCGGGATGGATTATCTTCGGAGCTTCGTGGGCGATGGCTTTAACCGGCATCGTTTTGAAATTATTTTTTACCGGAAGGTTTGATCTGATCTCGACGATGATGTACGTATTTATGGGCTGGATAATCGTATTCGATCTGGAGTCACTTATAAGTAAATTATCTTCAGATGGTTTGTTCTGGCTGGTTGCAGGTGGACTGGCTTACACAGCGGGCGCTATTTTATATAGTATTAAACAGATAAAATTCAATCACGCTATCTTTCATCTATTTGTCTTGCTTGGTGCTTTTTGCCATTTTGTTTCAGTATATTTTTATATCTTACCAGCCTAATAAGTTCTTTTTTATTAGTACTGATAATGTTTATCGATACTAAATTTTCTTCGTAGATCTCTCAATATCAAGTAAGTCCATGGCCATAAAAGTGTACTGGTAATGGTAGGCATGAAATATAATCCGAGGTTTGGCGCGCGGCCTAACATGCCATCGACCCATAATATGAGCAACTGTTTTACGAATAACAGCACGAAGATTACGATCGCCTGCTGTAACAGTGAAGCCACGCGTAAACGTTGGTGTTGCAAGTGAATAACATAGATAACCAGTACCATACCAACGGCATGTTGCCCCATTAATGTACCATAACTAACATCCAGTAACAGGCCTGCAAACCATGCCATGGTAACGCCGATCCGTGATGGTAATGCCATCGCCCAGTAGATCAATACCAGTGTTACCCAGTCAGGCCGGAACTCTATCGCCCAGTCAGGCAGTGGCATGATGGCAAGCATCAATGCGCCAATGATGGTGAATAAACCAATTCGCAGCGTTTTATTCACGATTACCCCTGCGCTGACCAGAGTTTATCTGTTTGTCTTCTTTTGATCCGCTCTGCGGATCAGCTGTTTCATCATCGCTTGTATTCTGGGTGTTCTCATCGATCAGTTCAGGTTCATTTCGCCATACCAGCAGAACTTCTCGGCTCTTATCGAGCTGAGCATGAGGTCTGGCTTCTATGTGAGCGAAGGGTTCGCCTGCTGGACGTTCGACTTTACTGATTATGGCTACCGGGAAATTTGCCGGGAAGGTTTCACCGAGACCGGAGGTGATTAGTAGATCCCCCACTTTTATATCGACGTTATGCGGCAGGTAGCGTAAATTGAGTTGATCGATCTTTCCGCTGCCATAGGCGATAGCGCGCAATCCCGTACGATTAATCTGTACCGGGATGGCGTGACTGGCATCAGTGATCAACATCGCAGTTGATGACATCGGTCCGACATGGATGACCTGTCCCATGACACCTAGAGCGTCGATGATGGGTTGGCCCTGATACACGTCACTGCTGCTGCCCTTGTTGAGTAGAATAAGTTGTTTGTATGGATCCAGATCGACATTGATGATCTCGGAAATAAGCAGACGTTCGGTAGTCTTTGGTGTGGCACCGAGTAATTTTCGTAAGCGGTCGTTTTCTTTTTCTATGATATCCAGTTTCTGTAACTGCACACGATTTTCCAGATGGCGAACTTCGAACTCGCGATTTTTTTCGAGCAGGGTTTGCTGGGAGCTGAGACGCTCATCGGTCCAGTAAAAAAGTCGGATAGGTAAATCGATCGTATATTGCAGCGGGTATATAACACTGGAGAGGGCGCCGCGAACAAACTCAAGTGAATGCCAGCGATGATCCACAGTCATCAAAGCAATCGAGGCAACCACAAGGACGACCATGCGAAAAGTAACAGAAGGACCACGTATGAAGAGCGATTGCATGCGCTGTAATTTAAGTTAAACCCTGGTTACGAGAATCAATCGTGTGGCAACAGTCTACTTGACGAAAAGTATGATAGTCACCAGACATGTAACTATTCGACGGCGAAGAAATCGCCTCCGTGCTCATCGATGAGTTCCAGGACTCGGCCACCGCCACGCGCAACACAGGTGAGTGGGTCTTCAGCTAAAACGACTGGCAGTCCTGTTTCTTCCATAATGAGGCGATCGAGGTCACGTAATAAAGAGCCGCCACCCGTTAACACGATACCGCGCTCAGCAACGTCAGCACCAAGTTCTGGAGGAGTCTGTTCCAGCGCCGTTTTGACCGCACTGACAATACCGTGCAGTGGTTCCTGCAAGGCTTCAAGAATTTCGTTACTGTTGAGTGAGAAGCTACGAGGAATACCTTCAGATAAGTTACGACCTTTAACTTCTATCTCTAGTAGATCTTTACCAGGATAGGCAGTGCCTATCTCGTGTTTGATTTTTTCTGCAGTGGCTTCACCGATTAAAATACCGTAGTTACGGCGCACATAATTGGTAATGGCTTCGTCAAATTTATCACCGCCGACACGTACCGATGCAGAGTACACGATGCCGTTTAATGAGATCACGGCAACTTCAGAGGTACCACCGCCAATATCCAGCACCATGGAACCTTTAGGTTCATCTACTGGCATGCCGGCACCAATGGCTGCGGCCATGGGTTCATCGATCAGGTAGACTTTACGCGCGCCAGCGCCGGCAGCAGACTCTCGGATAGCACGACGTTCGACCTGGGTAGCACCACAGGGGACGCAGATAAGCACACGCGGGCTGGGACGTAATATCTTGCTTTCATGCACCGAGCGAATGAAATGCTGCAGCATTTTTTCAGTAATATTGAAGTCAGCAATAACTCCGTCACGCATAGGGCGAATGGCTGTGATATTTTGTGGTGTACGACCAAGCATACCTTTGGCATTTTTACCAAATGCTTCGATGGTTTTTGGGCCACCGGGGCCACGATCCTGACGGATGGCAACTACAGAGGGTTCATCGAGAACAATGCCTCGACCGCGTGCGTATATCAATGTATTGGCAGTGCCAAGATCGATTGATAAATCGTTGGAAAACATTCCCCGGAAACGATTCAAAAACATGAGTGTGTAGACCTTTTATGTTCTTAAGGTGCTCTATTTTGGGATATTTGAAAGGCTGGCCTGACAGCTGATCCCGAAAATTTAAGAGTCCTTAATTATTATATTGTTATAGTTATTAACTAAATATAGATTGTTTTGTCGAGATTGCCAACAATCTCGTTGTGAATTGCGCGTACTGTAGCAATCAGACTGCTATTGAGCAAGGTTTATTGGCCATATTTGGCTAGTAAGTATCGAT
>JBFFVI010000186.1:0-4560 GCA_041570895.1 Gammaproteobacteria bacterium | reverse complement strand
TAACACTCGATTTCATCGGCGGTGCCCTAACTCCATAGATACGATTCGTAGCTATTCTAATTAATAACGAGAGGTCCAACTTATGAAAATTAAAGAACTTATGACCAGAACAGTATACAGCGTCAACAATAACCAAAGCCTCAACGAGGCGGCACAGTTGATGTGGGACCATGATTGTGGCTGGCTTCCGGTGCTGGATGAAAACAACAAGGTGATTGCCACTATCACCGATCGCGATATCGCAATGGCGGCATTTTTAAATGGCAAAGGCCTTGCAGATATCCCAGTAACAAAGGCGCAATCAAAGTCTGTTATAGCCTGCAAACCGGAGGACGACATCAAAGCTACCGAGGAGATCATGCGATCTAATCAGATACGCAGAATCCCGATAGTCGACAAAACCAGTTCGCTGGTTGGCATTGTCTCACTCAACGACATTGCACTTGCCTACCAGGCTGGCAACAAGGATGTAGATGCCATGGGTGTGAGTGAAACCCTGGCTGGCATTTGCAGTCATACTCACAAAATGCATTCCATGTCAGCCGTCGCCTGAAGGTTGGTTTAAAACGTGCTGGAGAAATTCCTCCGGCACGTTTTAATTTTATTTCGAAAAGATCTCCTTATAAAATTCTAAATTTTTCTGCCACGAATCTCTATCGGCTTCGGCATTGTATTCCAGCGGCAAGTTAAACTTTTTACCGGTTGCGTCTGCATCGGGGTTGGTGAAGCTATGTTTGGCGCCTGGATAGTTTACAAATTCAAAATCAACGCCGGCATTTTTCATTTCTTCTTTTAGTGCTGCTATCTGTTCTGCTTTTACAAAAGGATCAGCTTCACCGTTAAATACTCTGATGCGGGTTTTAATATCACCCTTCTTTGCCGGATTCTTGGTCGCGATACTGCCATGGAAGCTGGATACTCCTTTCAGCTCAACACCCATGCGCGCCATGTTTAAAACAACGCCACCGCCGAAACAGTAACCCATCGCCGCCAGCTGATCGGCTTCGACATTGGGCTGCTGTTTGAGTGTATCCATCGCGGCGATAAAACGTGCTTTGGCTAAAGGCATATTTCCGGCGACTGCGCTGGAGAATTTACCCGCATCATCCGGATGCTCCGCGTTTTTTCTATTACCGTACATGTCCACTGCAAACGCTACATAGCCCTCTTCAGCCAGCATCATGGCTTTGTCGCGTGCATGTTTGTTGTGGCCCCACCATTCATGCACGATCAATACGCCGGGACGCTTACCTTTGATATCGTCGTCATAAGCCAGCATACCTTTCATGATGGTGTCACCCTGTTTGTAATCAATTTCTTTGCTGATTATTTCAGCATGGCTAGCGGTGGTTATTAGCAGGCTTGATAGTATTGCCAGGGTTTTTAGATTCATTGTTATATCTCCATATTTGGTGGTGGGTGATAAAGGATAATACTCTGAATTCTCGTGAACTGAAATATTTTGAACAATAGAAAAACAATCGGAGACAGATCCCAATTATTGCTTCCAATTATTCAGATGTTGACATCGTGGATGACTTTTATAGAATTTTAAATGCAGATAAAATTTGACGATGGAGTAAATAATGAAAACTATTTTACGATTATCTATGGCAGTTAGTTTATTGCTGGCTGCAACAAACAGTTTCGCCTGGTTCTTCGATAACGATGATTGGGAATGTATGGGGCCTTTTGGAGAAATTCCAGGCTGTAACCCATATGATGAGTGGGATCCAAGATACTGGATGGAAGAAATGGAACAGGAATTCGATGACGATGACGACTATTATCGCTATGGCCCATATGGCGGTTATGGTCCTTATGGCCCCGGTTATGGTGGTTACGGCCCTTATGGTCCCGGTTATGGTGGTTACGGCCCTTATGGCCCCGGTTATGGTTATGCACCATACGGTTACGCACCTGCTCCTGCGCCGGCACCAGCCACAACAACCCAATAGGTTGAATATTTGGGATCAGAGTAAAAACTATTTGTATATTGTTCGATTCATTAGTTTTTACTCTGACCCCAAATATCTGTCCGTATAGTCCTCTCCTGGAGGGAGAGGAAGTAAATCAATAACAGGTTAGCTTAAACTCCACAGGCAATGCTTTCGACACCATCTCGTACACCGCGAGAACATGGCACACTCGATCAGTTCATCAACGCTTGCCTTGCTCTTAACGCGCATCTCGACGGTAACTTTGTTGAACCCCTTGTGTACTCCTTCTGCCAGTCCAAACAAACCGCGCACATCTAACTGTTCATTCGTTGATGAACTAGCCGTCTGATCTCGTCAATCGTCGTCGATGAACACCTCCATGTCATCGTAATCCGATATGTCGATATCCAATACATCCTCATCATCCTCGTTTTTTACACGCGAGACAGCGGGTTTTGTATCATCCCATGCGCGGACTTTACGTGAAGATGAGAAAGCCTGGTACGCGGTCTTGAATGCCTTGTCGAGTTCGTCCTGGGAGATATCTCCCGCAGCCAGTTCGCGCAACTTGGGCTCCGCGATGGCCTGCGAGTATTCAATGAACTGGTTTCGAACGTAGTTATAGAGATAGATTTTATTCTGGCTGGCCTCTAGTGAGGTATCGCGAACCACGGGGCTAGTTTTTTCGCCGGCTTCAAGCACGCCGTACCAGATGTTTTTTTCACTCATCGTAATGTACTCGCTAGTCTTTTGCTGGAATTTAGCGCAGGTTATGCATTTTTCAATAAAATAATAAAAAAATTATAGGGGTAGGCTACAAAAAATCAATGGGGTCAGGCTAGATTGATTTCTGTTTGTTGCCGAGCCTTTTTTTCAAGTGGCTAAAGTAGCTAATGTCCTTTAAAAAAAGGATTACTCTACCTTCATTTTTCTGTTTAAATCGTTATTAAATATATCTTTATTTGCATACCTACGAAAAATAGTCGGAGCCTTCAACCATGAAATTTCACTATTATGTTTTATCCGTCGCCATTGTCTGTTTGCCAGCGTGTACCTGGATCGAGCCCACCAAGGAAAGCAGTGGCGTGACTCTGGTGAAATCCTTTAACGTTAAAGCCTGCAAAAAACTGGGTACTACCAGTGCAACGGTAACTCAAAAAATAGGAATTATTACCCGCGGTGATGATGTAGTAATGGAAGAACTCATTACAATGGCAAAGAACAGGGCCGCAAAAATGGGTGGTGATTCCATCGTTGCACTAGAACCACCAGTTGACGGTTCGATGAGTTTTGATATTTACAAATGCGCGAGTGATTGATGCCGACCTTTTTTGTATCTTTTTTAAAAATGTATTTGGGAATACCACTAAGGGTGAACTATGATCACATCAGCACAACAGTGTATCGCTCGACAACGTGACGCATTAAGCATATTCCTTTCTGATCCACTTGGTAGGCTGGCCATTGCCTGTTCAGAAGTGTGGTTCGATATCGACGGCCTTGAAGATTCGCTACGTACAGGCCTGGCGAATTTACCCTATTGCAGCCAGTTGTTTGCTACTAACCTCGAAGGTGTTCAGATCACGGCCAAGATCACTACTGAGGGTGATGACAGACAGTCATTGGGTGCAGATCGTTCACAGCAGCCCTATATGAAATCTGTTCTGCCAGTGTCAGATTTCATACTGTCAGAGTCTTATATCAGCGAAAACAACAAGCGGCCGAGCGTGACAGCGCTGCAACTTGTTAAGGTTGGGGGTAAGCCTGTTGGATTTATAAGTGCGCATTTTGATCTACGTAAACTGCCATTAACAGCGCCCCTATATGAGGAGACGAATGACTGGATACAGATGAAAGGCGACCCATCGATCAGAAGCGGACTTTTTGCGCAACAGCGTATTGAAAGCGTTCTTGATCAGCATATTGATGCAATTATTTCCGTCATCGAGGAATTGATTCTTGATCGTGGTGTTTTTCATTGTGAAATCTACTTTTCAAGCAATCGTGCCACTATCTGGAGTCATTCTGATCCCTATAGCTATCGTACTCTCACGATTGATGAGCTCATTGATCCGGACGTTTGTTTGATGTATTCAAAAACACCATACCCGGCCGCCGCGAGAGTAGCGCCAGAAGATATTCGCAAGGTACTTGAATCATTTCGTGATCTACGGTTTGCTGATGAGAATGTATACCTGCGCATAGGGACATTGAATATCTATAACGGTAAAGTGGGGATGACCTTTTCCTGTGATGGCTCGCACAGTATATCGGTAACAGAATTTCTTGATAAAGGTCTGGCCTACTGGATCGGGAGTGCCGCTGCCGGCGTGACGACGGTACCAGGCATATGTAATATATGACTGAAAAACTCGAAGGAGTCAGGCGCTATTGATTTAAGCTTCGACCACTTTTTAGGTTGCGGATGGTCTCGCATTTGAAGAGATCGAAAAGTCGATACCTGAACAGTATCAATGGGGATAGACTCGATTGATTTGATTACTTACCCGGTTTTTTTATTTTCGGAAAAACCGAGGTAATCTGTTAATTTTTGTTTATCAATTACAATCGTTCTTTTATTGCTGGAATCTTTAACTATCCCCTTGTCTTTAAGTTGTCG
>JBFFVI010000185.1:0-4607 GCA_041570895.1 Gammaproteobacteria bacterium | reverse complement strand
TCGAGCAGACGTTGGTTAATCAATTGAGTCAGGGTGCGCTCACGCAGTACATTTTCATCGATAGGCAACTTACCGTCATTTTGTCGCAAGATTATCTGACGCTGCCTGGAAACGCTACGCTCAAGTTCATTTGCAGATATTTCCATGTCGTTAACTTTGGCCGCATACATTGGACCGGTATCATCCAGATAAGACTGGATGCCCCACAGAGCAAAAGGTAAACCTATCAAAATAACGATAGCGATACCTAACCAGCCTTTAATTCGATCATTTATAGCTTGTAACATAGTTTTTCTACTGCCCTGAAAAGTTAACGTCGGTAATAATTAACATAAAAAAATAATTAAAGCGGGATTATACCTAAAACACTGTGTTTGTATGGCATAGCATAAAAATAAATTGATTTTTTTTGTCAGGTAGTCAGAAACAATAATAAATATTGCTGTTAGCTAGGATGCCGTCAGGGAGAGATGATGCATTGAATATATAATGACAGGCACCGCAGAAAACTAACGTTGATTCGTTAACTTTAAGCGGCGCTGCACTATGTATATGGCGGACCGGACGGGATTCGAACCCGCGACCTCCGGCGTGACAGGCCGGCATTCTAACCAGCTGAACTACCGGTCCGTACTTGGTGGGTGCTGAGGGAGTCGAACCCCCGACATTCGCCTTGTAAGGGCGACGCTCTACCAGCTGAGCTAAGCACCCTGTCTGGAAGGCGCGCTAGTTTACTGCATCCTTTAGCGCTTTACCAGGCTTAAATGCAGGAACAGTAGCAGCAGCGATTTGAATCTCTGCGCCAGTTTGAGGGTTACGGCCTGTTCTTGCTGCTCTTTGACGCACAAGGAATGTACCAAAGCCAACAACACCAACTTGTTCGCCTTTTGCTAATGTGCCTGAAATTGTAGTAAGTACTGCATCAAGTGCGCGAGCTGCATCAGCTTTAGTTAAACCAGCTGCATCTGCAACTGCATCAGTAAGTTCTGTTTTATTCATCGATTACTCCCATAATCTGGTGTTTTGAAAAGAATACTTTAGTAGAAGTTATTATTTTTATTTTGATTCCCAGAGGAAAAAATCGGGAACCTCAAAAAGTTAACTACCAAAGTTTTACTAAGCGGGATTTATACAGTGAGTTAATGTACCTGTCAATGTCAAACCGGCAAAAACACTGGTATTTCAAGCTTTTTAGCAATAAAAAAAGCAAATGCATTCAATAAATGCATTTGCTTAAGAGAAAATTAATTTGTTAGTAAATTAACATGTACTACTTTATTTAATGATGCAAAGTAGTACCTGCTTTTTTATTTTTTGTTGCACTGGCTGATTTTTCATCAGATTTATTTTTTCCTTGAGGTCCAGCATCCTTTAATGGTTTAGGCATTTCAGTAAGTGCCAGCTCCAGTACCTCGTCAATCCAGCGCACAGGTTTGACATCAAGTTTACTTAAAATATTTTTTGGTATTTCTACCAGATCTTTTTCATTTTCATATGGAATCAACACCGTCTTGATTCCTGCACGATGCGCAGCAAGCAATTTTTCTTTTAAGCCACCGATCGGCAACACTTCACCACGTAGAGTGATCTCACCGGTCATAGCAACATTTGCATTCACCGGTTTTTTTGTAATCGATGAAGCCAGGGCGGTACACATACCAACACCTGCACTTGGACCATCCTTAGGTGTTGCACCTTCAGGTACATGCACATGAATATCGATGGTATCCTGAAAATCTGGTTTCAGGCCCAAGGTTGCTGCACGGCTACGAATCACGGTCATTGCTGCCTGGATCGATTCCTGCATGACATCACCCAGCTGGCCGGTATAAGAGAGTTTTCCTTTACCTGGCATCACGGCTGATTCGATGGTTAGAAGCTCACCACCGACCTCTGTCCAGGCAAGACCATTTACCTGCCCGATCTGATCGTTATCTTCAACCACACCATAACGGAAGCGTTTGACACCGAGGTATCTCTCCAGCGTTTTTGGCGTGACTTTGGTTGTTTTCTCTGCCTCCTTGTCGGCGAGCAGAACTTCTTTTACCACCTTACGGCAAATTTTTGCTACTTCACGCTCGATACTTCGTACGCCTGCTTCACGGGTGTAATGTCGAACGATATCGCGTAATGCAGCATCACTGACCTGTAACTCACCTTTTTTCAAACCATTGTTTTTCATCTGTTTAGGTAACAGATAGGCTTTTGCAATTTCTACTTTTTCATCTTCGGTATAACCCGGCAGACGAATGACTTCCATACGGTCTAACAACGGACCGGGGATATTCATGCTATTAGCTGTCGCCACAAACATGACGTCAGACAGGTCAAAATCGACTTCCAGGTAATGGTCTGCAAAAGTATGATTTTGCTCTGGATCCAGAACCTCTAATAATGCTGAAGCCGGGTCACCGCGAAAATCTGCCGCCATTTTGTCAATTTCATCGAGCAGGAACAATGGGTTACGGGTACCTACCTTGCTCAAATTCTGAATAATTTTTCCTGGCAATGAACCGATATAAGTACGGCGATGACCTCGAATTTCAGATTCATCACGTACCCCGCCCAGTGCCATACGGGTGTATTTACGATTAGTCGCTCTGGCAATCGAACGTCCCAATGAGGTCTTACCCACACCTGGAGGACCGACCAGGCATAAGATAGGACCTTTTAATTTTTTCACGCGTGTCTGCACCGCCAGATATTCCAGGATGCGCTCTTTAACCTTGTCCAGACCATAGTGATCTTCATTGAGTACTTTTTCAGCATCTGCAAGGCTATGGTTAATTTTTGATTTTTTCTTCCAGGGACAGTCAACCAGCCAGTCGATGTAGTTACGTACAACAGTCGCTTCTGCAGACATTGGCGACATCATTTTCAGCTTGTTTAACTCACTATCAGCTTTCTTTTTAGCTTCCTTACTCATGCCAGACTTTTCGATGCGCTGTTCCAGCTCTTCAACTTCGTTTGGCGCATCTTCCATGTCACCCAGCTCTTTCTGAATAGCCTTCATTTGCTCATTCAGATAATACTCGCGCTGGCTCTTTTCCATCTGTTGTTTAACACGGCCACGGATACGCTTCTCAATCTGAAGCATATCAATCTCACCATCGATTAACTTCATGATGTATTCTAAACGCTGATGGACATCAAAAATTTCAAGAATTTTCTGCTTTTCATCAAGCTTTAACGACATATGAGCAGCAATAGTATCGGAAAGACGTGATGGCTCATCGATACCGGCTAAAGAGGTCAAAATCTCGGAAGGTACTTTCTTATTTAGTTTTACATATTGATCGAACACGCTAAGTGTAGAACGTGAGAGTATTTCAAGCTCCTGATCGTCTTTAGCAACGTCATCAGCCATCAGGCGATAGCCAGCAACAAAGAAATCACCGCTCTCTTTAATGCCTTCAATATGGGCACGCTGTGCGCCTTCGACCAGTACCTTGATGGTACCGTCAGGTAATTTTAATAACTGAAGTATGGTAGCTAGCGTACCGATCTCATGGACATCATCGATGTTTGGATCGTCGATATCTGCACTTTTCTGAGCAACAAGCAGGATCTGCTTATTATCCTGCATGGCGGCATCTAATGCCTGAATTGATTTTTCACGACCAACGAATAGCGGTATAACCATGTGTGGATAAACCACCACATCACGTAAGGGTAAAACGGGGACTTCAGAAGT
Source organism: Gammaproteobacteria bacterium (assembly GCA_041570895.1). GTDB lineage: Bacteria > Pseudomonadota > Gammaproteobacteria > SZUA-229 > SZUA-229. The sequence goes on along the minus strand of JBFFVI010000185.1, from coordinate 913 downwards.
TTGTATTACAGTTGCTTCTGGATCATTTGTGCTAGCCATGGCTACCTCTAATTATTATTCGTTAAGATTAAGTGTAGTCAAACGCAAAGCTTTTCAAGTGCATATGTAATAAATAATTTTATTTAATTACAAGCTATTGTTTTTAAGTTGTTTCTGTTGTTATTTCTAGTTAATTATCACCTAAATCAATGGCACCTTGAACTGAACCGGATTAATTATTTTCCTTACTCAGTTTCTTCTGTGGCTCTCCGCCCTCATAGACCATATATGGCTGATTACTGCCTTCGACCACTGCTTCATCGATAACCACCTTAGAAACCCCCTCTAATGAAGGTAATTCATACATGGTATCTAACAGTAAATTTTCTAATATTGTACGTAATCCACGTGCACCGGTTTTGCGCTCCATCGCTTTCTTCGCTATGGCATGCAGCGCTTCTTCACGAATCTCAAGCTCACTACCTTCCATTTCTATCATTTTGCCATACTGTTTGCTTAGCGCATTTTTTGGCTCGGTCAGAATGGTCACCAGGGCGTCCTCATCGAGCTCTTCCAGGGTAGCTACTACCGGCAAACGACCAACAAATTCAGGAATTAAGCCGTAAGTGATCAGATCATCCGCTTCCAGTTCATCGATAACTTCATGTGCTTTGCGCTCTTCTTCTTTTGACCTGACTTCGGCAGAAAAACCGATACCCGCCTTTTCGGAGCGATTTAGAATAACCTTATCAAGCCCGGCGAATGCACCGCCACAGATAAATAAAATATTTGAGGTATCAACCTGCAGGAACTCCTGCTGAGGATGTTTACGACCTCCCTGCGGAGGAACAGAAGCCACGGTACCCTCGATCAGCTTCAATAATGCCTGCTGTACACCTTCACCAGAGACATCGCGCGTAATCGAAGGGTTGTC
>JBFFVI010000184.1:0-4617 GCA_041570895.1 Gammaproteobacteria bacterium | reverse complement strand
GTTTTTACAGGAATGGTCAACGCCTCTCACCGTTATCAATTATACCTTGCTCGGAATGGCGTCAGGCTTTGCATTATGTACTGCCTTTGCTGCCTTTGTAGAATCAGACTTAATTAACTTTTATGGCGGCTGGGCCATCGTCCTGACCGCAACTGCATTTATCACGCGCAGCGCTACTTTAATTCGTAACTCAAAAATAAAATACAAATCAAACCTGAGCACTGCTATCGGTATCCGTCATTCTGACATCAAACAAAAAGCACAGGGCTCTATGGGCGGGTCTTTTAATACGCGAGAATATTTTCATGGTGCAAAACCGGCTCTCTTCAAAAGTATTAAATGGGTATTTTTAGTGTTGGTGTTTATCGTGCCCATAATATTAATTTCGGGCGCACTGACTTCGAACCTGTTTGCCTTTTTTGCGCTGGCGTTCATCGTACAATATATTGGTTTGATTGCTGAACGCTGGTTCTTTTTTGCACAGGCAAACCATCCGCAGAACCTTTATTACCAAACGATTTAAGGCCTATAACCACAGAGACACAGCGTGCGCAGGGGATTTTAGATAGTGAACCGAAAGCGGTAAAGAAAAATCATCTCTACGCACTCCGCGACTCTGGTCCAATCTTTTTCTATTCAAAGACAACCGTACGGTTTTCGTAAACCAGTAAATCATGATGTACATGATGTCTGACCGCACGAGCTAGCACTATCTTTTCCAGATCACGGCCGATACGGATCATGTCCTCAACTGAGTCTTTATGACTGACGTGGACAACATCCTGCTCAATGATTGGGCCAGCATCGAGTTCAGCAGTAACATAATGACTGGTCGCGCCAATTATTTTTACACCACGTTCATAAGCGCTGTGATAAGGACGACCGCCAGGAAAAGCGGGCAGAAATGAATGGTGGATGTTAATGATTCGCTGCGGATAGGCGTTTACAAAATCATCGCTTAATACCTGCATGTAACGCGCCAGTACAATGAAATCGATGTCGTGCTGCTGTAACAGTTTTTTCTGTTTTTCTTCCTGTTGTTTTTTATTGTCCTTGCTGATCGATATGCAGTGAAAATCTATCCCCAGTCTTTCTGCGACATGCTGCAGCTCAGTATGATTGCTTATGATTACGGGTATCTCTACATTTAACTCACCACTCTCATAGCGCGCCAATAGATCATAAAAACAATGCGACATCTTTGATACAAAAAGGGCCATGCGTAATTTCGCATCTGAGAAATGCAACTGTGCCGTCATCTGATAACGTGAACCAACCAGTGTTTCAAAATACTCAGCGATCTTATCTTGCTGGATAATGAAGTTTTCCAGGTCCCATTCAACACGCATAAAAAATACGCCTCGCTCTGAGTCAACGTGCTGATCAAGATATAAAATATTACCACCGTTATTATAGATAAAGTCGGTTATCGTAACCACGATGCCGGGTTTGTCCAGACAGTGAATTAATAAAATAGCGGATTTTCTGGTTGCGTCTGTCATTATTTATTTAACGTATCATGCTGTCGACATAACAAAAAATTTAACGAATTTAACTATAGCTTGAGCGCTCACTTTCCAATACAAAAATCTGAAAAAATCCTTCCCAATAAATCATCGCTACTAAATTCTCCAGTAATCGACGAAAGCGCCTCCTGCGCAAATCGAAGTTCTTCGGCGAGTAGTTCGCCAGCTTTTAATACATGTAGGTTTTTATCGGCAAGCTGTAAATGCTTTTCAGCTACATCAATTGCATCCAGATGTCTGCGACGAGCAATAAACTGTCCCTCGGTTTTTTGTTGATAACCCATACAGTCTTTCAGGTGCTGCTTTAACAAATCTATACCAGCACCGGTTTTTGCTGAAAGGTAAATGTCCTGTCCCTTGATCTCTGCCACATGGTCAGCTTTATCTATCTTATTATAGATGATGGTTTTCCCTATATCTGCCGGCAGTGTTTGCATCATTGTTTGCTCGTCGTCATTTACATCAACAACAAATAAGATACGATCAGCATTTTCGATCATCTGTTTCGCGCGTTTAATCCCTTCCTGCTCAACCACGTCATCACTGTCACGCAGTCCGGCAGTATCGATTATATGCAAAGGCAAACCGTCTATCTGAATATGCTCACGCAAGATATCACGCGTGGTACCTGGCACTTCTGTAACGATGGCTGAATCCTGTCCCGCTAGCTGATTTAACAAACTCGATTTACCCGCATTTGGCTTTCCAGCGATGACGACCGTCATGCCTTCTTTTAACAGGCGCCCCTGTTGTGCCGAGGTTTTCACTTTCTGTAGTTTTAGTTCAACTGCTTTTAGTTTTTCTGAAATGGCGGCGTCCGCCAGAAAGTCGATCTCCTCTTCAGGAAAATCTAACGCTGATTCAACATAGATACGCAGCTGGGTCAGATCTTCTACCAGCTGCTGTATGACTATTGAAAATTCACCCTGCATCGACCGTATCGCTGCACGTGCTGCCTGTTCACTATCTGCAGCAATTAAATCTGCAATAGCTTCAGCCTGTGTTAGATCTATTTTATCATTTAAAAAAGCGCGCTCTGTAAACTCGCCGGCACGCGCTGGTCTAACATCATGTTGTAATATTTCTTTTAATAAAATATCTAAAACAACCGGACCGCCATGAGCATGAAACTCGATGACATCTTCACCAGTAAAAGAAAAGGGTTTCTTGAAATAGAGCGTTAAACCACTATCGATCGTGTTGTTATTTTTATCTCTGAAAACCCCATAGTGTGCATAACGCGGGGCAGGGCATAAGCCAGAAATTATATTTGAAACTTCGGCCGCTCTTGGACCTGAAATACGAATGATACCAACGCCGCCCTGGCCGGTCGGTGTTGCGATGGCGGCGATGGTATCACTATACATCTTATTATTTAGCCCTTTTCAATCTTTTTAGTGATGAAATATTGTTGGGTAATAGACAATATATTATTTACTACCCAGTAAAGCACCAGGCCTGAAGGGAAAAAAGCAAACATGATCGTAAAAGCAAACGGCATTATCTGGAATACTTTCTGCTGGATAGGATCTACCGGTGCCGGATTTAATTTCTGCTGAATATACATTGATATACCCATCAGAAGAGGTAATACAAAATAGGGGTCCTTATCGGTCAGGTTTGTTAGCCATAGACCAAATGGTGCATGACGCATCTCGACACTTTCAAGCAATACCCAGTAAAGCGAAATAAATACTGGCATCTGTACAAGAATAGGCAGACAACCACCCATCGGGTTTATTTTTTCCCGTTTATACATTTCCATCATCGCCTTGCTCATCGCCTGACGATCATCGCCGAACTGTTCTTTCATTTTTTGAATGCGTGGAGCAACTTTACGCATTCTAGCCATAGAGCGATAGCTCATTTCTGACAATTTATAAAATACGGCTTTTACCGTGATGGTCAAAAATATAATTGCCCATCCCCAGTTATTAAATATTTCGTGGAATGCGTTCAGCAGCCAGAATAGTGGTTTTGCAAATATCGTTAATATTCCATAATCAACGGTCAGATCTAAACCAGGTGCTATCTCTGCCAGTTCATATTGTAGTTTTGGACCGACCACAAATCTTGAACTAATCTCGCCGGTTTGACCTGCATCAATCGTAACTGCAGCAGTACGCGTACCTAATGTGTAATGATCTTTATTACGATTGTATCGACTATAATATAAATTTTGTTTGCCGGTCTCTGGAATCCAGGCAGCAAGAAAATAATGCTGGATCATGGCTAACCAGCCATCGGCTAACTGATAGTTTAAGTTTTCTTCTGCAATGTCATCAAAATCATATTTTTCATATTTGATCTCATCGCTATAAACTACACCACCAGTATATGTGTGTATAAATGCATTTCCATTTAATTCGACCGGGCGTGAACGCGTGATCTGCATATAATCACTACCGCTCCACTTTTCCTTGCCCGCCGTTATGTAATTATTGACATCGATAATATAACTATCACGTTTAAACGTTAAAACCTTCTTAACGGTGACGCCATTACCACCTTCCCAGTAAAGAGGGACTTCGATCACATCTTCACCTTCGGCTAATCGATAAACATTTTTATCACTACGGTAAAGTGCATTATGTGAAGGCGCTGTACCCTTGTTCACCGAAACCAGGCCTGATTGCGCGACATGATAATTGACACTTTCATCGGTCATCAATACCAGTTTTTCTTCCGGCTCATCTGCCGATACAGAATAATTACGCAACACTGCGCGGAGGATGTCGCCGCCTTTAGTGTCTATTTCTACATCCAGCACATCAGTAACAACTTTTATGTGTTCACTGCTACTAGTTATTTCTTTAGCAACTGGCGAAACAATTTGACCGCCTTCTGTTGTTACCGCTTGCGGGATATCTTCCGTAGTTATAGATTCACCGTTTTTCTGCGTAGACTGACCAACAGCTCCTGGAGCCGGTTTAGGCGCATAATCCATCTGCCATTGCGCCCAGATCATATAGATAATGAAAAAGAGAGTGAAATATAAAAGTACGCGATGATTACCCATGATTTATTTTTCCAGCTGTTTAATTTCAGCGTGTTATTCTTTTATCGACTTTTTTAATGTGAATGATGCGGG
>JBFFVI010000183.1:0-4675 GCA_041570895.1 Gammaproteobacteria bacterium | reverse complement strand
GTAATCTCAGCCTGGAAGAATCACTAAAACGGTTCGAAAAAGGTATCGCATTAAGTACCGAGTGCCAGCAGGCATTACAGAATGCGGAATTGAAGATCAAAGAGCTGGTCGAAAAAAACGGCAAGCTACTCGAGCAAGACATCGAGTTAGATGACTGATGCAAAAAACTCATATTTTCCAATCTCGTCTGGACAATTACCAGAAACGTGTTGATGCGGCGCTAGATAAATACCTGCCGTCTGACGATCCACCTGAACATAATCTCGCCGAAGCCATCCGTTATTCCGTTGTCGGTGGCGGTAAACGTATCCGGCCGGCAATGGTTTATGCTGCCGGTGAGGCCATGGGAGTATCAACAGACTTACTCGACATCCCTGCCTGCGCGGTTGAGATGATTCATGCCTATTCATTAATACATGATGACCTGCCAGCCATGGACGATGATGACCTGCGACGAGGTCGCCCCACCTGTCACAAGGCTTTTGACGAAGCCACCGCGATATTAGCCGGTGATGCCCTGCAGGCTTTGGCCTATGAGATTCTGGCAAAAGACGATCATAAAGAGTTAACGCCAGAACATCGGATCGACATGTTAAGCCTGTTAACCGAGGCCAGTGGCGCACACGGCATGGCGGGTGGCCAGGCTGTCGATCTGGCCTCGGTCGGTAAGCAGCTTGATCTGGCACAGCTGGAACATATGCATCAGCTTAAGACCGGCGCCCTGATCCGCGCCAGCATCCTGCTTGGCGGCATGTGCAAACAGGATATCAGTAAAGATCAAATGGAAATGCTCAGCAACTACGCTTTATGTATCGGCCTGTCTTTTCAGATACAGGATGATATCCTCGATGTTGTTAGCGACACGGAAACCCTGGGTAAACCACAGGGCTCCGATGAAGCGCAGGAAAAACCCACATTTCCAGCCATCATTGGCCTGGAGAAGTCACGACAGCTGGCCCTGGAACAGCATGAACTCGCCCTCAAATACCTTGAGCCTATGGACGAAAAAGCCGATAGTCTGCGTCAGCTATCTGCCTATATCGTCGAACGCCAGTTTTAGTGAAGCGATCCTGTAATCATGCCATTCTCTAATTCCAACTGGTCACTGCTCGAGTCGATAAACTCACCGGCCGATGTGCGCAAGCTCAACAACCTGCAGCTGAAAGAACTGGCACGCCAGTTGCGTGAGTTTTTACTGGATAGCGTCTCTTCTACCGGTGGCCACTTATCTGCAGGCCTGGGCACCATCGAACTCACTATCGCTTTACATCATGTGTTTAACACACCATACGACCGGCTGGTCTGGGATGTCGGCCACCAGACCTACCCGCATAAAATACTTACTGGTCGCCGCGAACAAATGACCACGCTAAGGCAAAAAGGCGGTCTCGCGGGTTTCCCAAAGCGAGAAGAAAGTGAGTATGACTGTTTTGGCACCGGTCATTCCAGCACATCGATTGCCGCCGCCTTAGGCATGAGCTTTGCTGCCAGGCAGAACAATGAAAACCGCCACTGTGTCGCTATTATCGGTGATGGCGCGATGACCGCAGGTATGGCGTTTGAAGCATTAAATCATGCCGGTGACAGCGATGCTAACCTGCTGGTTATCCTGAACGACAACGACATGTCGATATCACCCAATGTCGGTGCCCTGTCAAACCATCTCACCCGTTTATTATCCGGTGATTTATTTTCGACCCTGCGTGAAGGCGGCAAACGGGTACTGGAAAACATTCCACCGGCACTGGAACTGGCACGCCGTACCGAAGAACATGTAAAAGGCATGGTCGCACCGGGCACCTTATTCGAAGAGCTGGGTTTCAACTACTTTGGGCCGGTGGATGGTCATGATCTTGATACCCTGATTCCGGTATTAAAAAATATAAACCACCAGTCAGGCCCGCGTTTACTGCACATCAAAACGCAGAAAGGCAAAGGTTATTTTCCTGCCGAAAATGCGCCAGTCAAATATCATGGTGTCAGCGCCTTCGACTTGAGCACAGGTCAATCACACACAAGCAATGCGCTAAAACCTCCAAGTTATACTGAAATTTTCGGTCAATGGTTATGCGATATGGCCGAGCAGGATAAACGCCTGGTCGGCATCACCCCTGCGATGAGTGAAGGCTCAGGCATGATCGAGTTTTCCAAACGTTTTGCTCAACGTTATTATGATGTCGGCATTGCAGAACAGCACGCCGTGACACTCGCAGCAGGCATGGCATGTGATGGTCTGAAACCTATCGTTGCGATTTACTCCACCTTCCTGCAACGCGCTTACGATCAGCTGATTCACGATGTGGCGATACAAAATCTGTCCGTGGTTTTCGCCATTGATCGCGCCGGTATCGTTGGTGCCGATGGCCCGACACATACCGGCGCCTATGACATCAGCTTTTTACGCTGCATCCCCAACATGGTCATCATGACACCGGCCAATGAAAATGATTGCCGGGGTTTATTGACCACCGCCTTTTTACATGATGGACCCAGCGCAGTTCGTTATCCGCGTGGTTCTGGCACCGGCATGGAGATAAGCGAAGAACTCAATGCCCTGCCTTTTGGCCAGGCAGAACAGGTCCGTGAAGGAAAAACCATTGCCCTGCTAGTCTTCGGTACCCTGCTGGCAACCGCCATCGATGTGGCTGAGGAAATAGACGCCAGTGTGTATAATATGCGTTTCGTTAAACCACTGGATAGCAGCACCATCAATACGGCAGTCCAGCAGCATGAACTGATCGTCACCATCGAAGATAACGCCATTGCCGGTGGTGCTGGCAGCGCGGTTGCAGAATATCTTAACCAGCAGCACGTCAGCACTAATCTGCTGCAGATCGGTTTCCCTGATGAGTTAATCAATCACGGTGAACCAGCCCAGCTGTTAGCCGACTGGCATCTTGATAAATCAGGTATTTTGCAGACGATCGAGGCTCGAGTTAAGGAATTGCTTATATAAGAAAAACAGGATAAAATCCCTACTGTTTTACTCAGGTATTATTTCAGGTAAAGAAACAATGGCGGCACGATACCAGCTGAAGGTAGTTACAGACTTTGCTTCAGCTCATACCCTGCGGGATTATCCCGGTGCATGCAGTCGTATGCATGGTCACAACTGGAAAGTTGAACTGGAAGCTGTGGCCACACAGCTTGACGACATTGGCATGGGCGTTGATTTCAAAGTAATGAAACAGGCCGCCAGGGAAGTGAGTGCTGAACTCGACCACCAATACCTGAACGAGCTTGAACCGTTTAAAGAGATTAACCCCACAGCAGAAAACATAGCAGCATATATGTACAAAGAAATTTCTGTCCGAATAAACAGTGAGACGATCAAGGTAACGGCTCTTACCTTATGGGAAACCGAACGTGCTTGCGTACGCTACAGTGAAGAGAATAAATAATGACCGATATCGTTGAAAAAACTACCAGCACTTTACCCGATGTCCAGAACAGTCATGACACACGTGCCATTGCTATCAATAAAGTAGGCATCAAAGACATTCTCCATCCCGTACAGGTTAAAGACCGCACCGGTAAGATCCAGCATACCATCGCAAATTTCAACATGTATGTTGCCCTGCCGCATGAATTCAAAGGCACCCACATGTCACGCTTTGTTGAGATTCTCAACAATCACGAATGGGAGATCACGGTCGACTCTTTCAAGATCATGCTGACCGAGATGACAAGCCTGCTGGACGCTGAAGTCGGACACAGCGAGATGACCTTTCATTTCTTCATTAATAAGACAGCTCCTGCATCCGGCGTGCAGAGCCTGCTGGATTACGAAGTAACTTTTATCGGCGAACGCAGAGACAATAAAAACACCATCAACATCAAGGTGGTCGTCCCCGTAACCAGTCTATGCCCCTGCTCGAAAAAGATATCTGACCGAGGCGCACACAACCAGCGCTCTCATGTCACCGTCAATGTCGAGACCGAAGACTTTATCTGGATCGAAGAGATCATCGACATGGTCGAAGCACAGGCTTCCTGTGAACTCTATGGCCTGTTAAAACGCCCGGACGAAAAAGTTGTTACCGAGCGCGCATACGACAATCCAAAATTTGTTGAAGACATGGTGCGTGACATCGCTCACCAGTTAAACATCGATGAACGCATACTCGCCTACACGGTAGAATCAGAAAACTTTGAGTCTATCCATAATCACTCGGCCTATGCACTGATCGAAAAAACACGATAAAAAAGTTTCAACAACATCCATAAAAAGCACCACTTGATGGTGCTTTTTGTTTTTCTGATTGATAAAAAAGGCATATTTAATACATATAATCCCTGTTAAGTCTGTATTCATTTCGCCTATACTTGAACTGACCAGCAAGTTTCTACTTATCTTCCATCAGCGGACATTAGAGCATGAAATCACAGGTTATCTGGTTTAACCAGCTTGGTATAAACAACATCGATGAGGTCGGCGGAAAGAATGCCTCTCTGGGTGAGATGATCAGCCAGCTATCCGGTCTTGGTATCAGGGTGCCAGACGGATTTGCAACTACTGCCGGCGCCTTTCGTAACTTTCTAGGGCAACAGGATCTGGATAAAAAAATCCAGCAGCGACTGGCAGCCTTGAACACCGATGATGTCGCCGAACTCGTTGCTGCCGGAGCAGAGATCCGGCAATGGATAGTAGAGACACCTTTCCCCGAGGATTTAC
>JBFFVI010000182.1:0-4691 GCA_041570895.1 Gammaproteobacteria bacterium | reverse complement strand
ATGAGTCTTTACAGTTACTGGAAAATTACCGGCCATACAGCTCATTGGTAAAACTGGATAGCAGCGATCCCGTTGCACTGACCATGACAGGAAGTATGGATTTTGTCTGGCGACGTGCGGTGCGCGCACTTGATCGTATGCGTATGCAGGACATCAGTGAAGATAAGCAAAACAGCGCTATTCGTTTTGTAGCAGGAAAAGTATCTGATGAAGAGCTGCAGGTCGAAGAAGATGAACTGGCAAAATCCAGCTGGCTAATGCAGCTGTTTACCGGTTCGGATGATGCAGATACAGCGTCAAATAAAAGCCGACAATACCGCCTTGAGTTTAGCGATGTAAAAGGCCGTGTCAGGATCGAAGTTAAAGACGCTAGAGATTCAAAAGTCACCGATGAAGATGGTGAAGTAAGCAGTACAGCACTGGCTGAGCAGCTAAGGAATCTGCTGGCTAAAAACCTTGAATAAGTTTTATTACGAGTAAACGATCTGTGACGGAACGGCATTCCTGTTTTTTTACAGGGTATGCTTTAACAGGTATAGCGGTAGCGGCAGTGTGTGATCCTTAAGCTGGCGGTATTCTTTGCTGTTTAGATAGCGAGTTTTTCTGATTATTGACCAAAGTCTTCTAATTTATGGCGCTCACGGATGTATGCGATCAGATCACCTTCTGCATCCTGCTTGCTGTCGAAAGGACCTTTTTCATCGCCTTCGCGTGTAGTGTAGTACCATTGTCCGTTCTGTTGCACAAAACGTTCCATCTGAAAGTGCATTTTTTCATTGTCTCCATCTGTCTTTCTACTCATCTTTTTTCTACTGTCCTGTTAGTTAATAAACATTTTTATCACGCCCGCAGAGTGGATGCAATTATTATCGCGAATCTAAATAGTTAAACAATGATGTGAAAACATTGCTGTTTATCAAGGCCAGGCATTATATCTATCGGATGGAAACGAAATCAGTAGATTGGTGGCCGGTTGATTTTCATCAGTTGAATGATCGAGGTGGCAATCTCTTCGACTGATATATGACTGCTATCTATGTGGGGGATTTTTTCATTTTGCAGCAGTGAGCTGATTAGCCTGGTTTCTTTCTGGCATTGCGCCATCGAGGCGTACTCGCTGTTCTGTCTGCGCGTTTCCCGGATCATGCGTAGACGTTCAGCGCTGATGGTCAATGCGAATATCTTATTACGATATGGTTGTAATATTTCTGGCAGTTGGTTTGCGCTCAAATCTGACTCTGTCAATGGGTAGTTAGCCGCACGCAGACCGAACTGCATGGCGAGATAAAGGCAGGCAGGTGTTTTTCCACTGCGTGAGACCCCCACTAAAATTACATCGGCGCGGCTGTATTCTTTTGTGCTGTTACCATCATCATTTTTCAGCGCGAAATTAATCGCGTCCATCCTCGACATGTAAATAACTTCATTACTGATGCCATGAGACAGACCTTCAGCATGGGAAGAAGGCATGTTCAGTTCGATCTCCAGAGGTTTTATAAAAGCATCGAAGAAGTCGATGATATAGGCCTGAGCACTGGCGATGATGCTGCGATAATTATCATCGATCAGGGTGCTGAATACTAGCGGCTGGTATTGCGAGGTTTTAGCGGTTTCATTGATAGTGCTGGCGGCGTAACGAGCTTTGTTCTCTGAGTCAATAAACGGCAGTGAATGATGTTCAAACTCAAGCGTACTAAATTGGGTCAACAGGGCATGGCCGAGATTTTCTGCGGTGATACCGGTGCGATCTGAGACAAAAAAAACCGGACGTGCCGTCGTGTTTTTTTTCATCTGTTAAGACTGGACAGGTGCAACCAGGTATCGACGACGCTATCAGGGTTAAGAGAAATACTGCTAATGTTTTGCTCAAATAGCCAGACGGCAAAGTCCGGGTAATCGGAGGGTCCCTGACCGCATATGCCGATATATTTATTCTGTTGGTGACAGGCGTTGATCGCCATGGCGAGTAATTTTTTTACCGCAGGATTACGTTCATCAAAAAGATGTGACACCAGCCCAGAGTCACGATCAAGTCCGAGTGTTAACTGCGTCATATCGTTGGAGCCGATGGAGAAACCATCGAAGTAGTGTAAAAATTCTTCCGCCAGTACAGCATTGGACGGTATCTCGCACATCATGATGATACGTAATGCATTCTCTCCACGTTTCAGGCCATTATCTGCAAGCAACTGGGTAACCTGCTGCGCTTCTTCGAGGGTCCGGCAGAAGGGTACCATTATTTCGATATTGTTCAGCCCCATGTCATCACGTACTTTTTTAAGAGCACGGCATTCCAGTTCAAAACAGTCGCGAAAATCTTCAGATAAATAGCGCGAGCTGCCACGAAAACCAATCATCGGGTTTTCTTCTTCCGGTTCAAAAAGATCGCCGCCGAGGAGTTTGGCATATTCGTTGGATTTGAAATCAGACAGTCGGACGATGACCGGGTTAGGTGCAAATGCCGCACCCAGAGTGGCGATACCTTCGACCAGTTTTTCAACATAAAAACTCACCGGATCACTATATCCACTGATGCGTTGCCTGATCTGTTGCTGTAGCTCGGTTGCCTGCTGTTCGAATTGCAGCAAAGCTTTCGGGTGCATGCCGATGGTGTTATTGATAATGAATTCAAGTCGAGCTAATCCGACACCGGCATTGGGTAGTCTGGAAAAGGCAAAGGCACGACCCGGTGTGCCGACATTCAACATAATCTTGGTCGGCAGTTCAGGCATATCACCGGTATCGGTACGAATGATGTCGAAATCCAGCAGGCCCTGGTAGATCTTACCGCTATCACCTTCTGCGCAGGAGACAGTAACGCTGTCGCCGTCACTGAGTAGTTCAGTCGCATTGCCGCAGCCGACGATCGCCGGGATACCGAGTTCACGGGCGATGATAGCCGCGTGACAGGTGCGGCCGCCCCGGTTGGTGACGATGGCAGCGGCGCGTTTCATTATCGGTTCCCAGTCGGGGTCAGTCATGTCAGTGACCAGAACATCGCCATCCTTTACCTGGGACATCTTTGTGGGGTCTTTGATCAGGCTGACAGAGCCCGATCCTATGCGCTGACCGATGGCACGGCCTTCGAGCAGGACATCACCTGTTTGCCTGAGTTCGTAGCGTTCTATCACCGAAGCACTGGTTCGGCTCTCAACGGTTTCTGGTCGTGCCTGGACGATATAGATCTGGCCGTCGATACCGTCCTGTGCCCATTCGATATCCATCGGGCGAGCATAATGTTGTTCGATGACCACGGCATGGCGCGCGAGCTCTTCTACCTGATCATCGTTAAGACAAAAACGTTCACGTTCCTGCCTGTCGACATCGACGGTCTGCACAGAATGACCATGAGCATCGCTATCACTATAGATCATCTTGATCAGCTTACTTCCCAGGGTGCGGTTCAATATGGCCGGCCTGCGTTGCTGCAGACCGGGTTTGTAGACATAAAATTCGTCAGGATTGACTGCACCCTGTACCATGGTTTCGCCCAGACCGTAGGCGGCGGTTATAAACACGGCATCACGAAAACCGGATTCTGTATCCAGTGTGAAGACCACGCCGCTGGTGCCGATATCGCTGCGTACCATACGTTGGATGCCGGCAGATAAGGCTACTTTGTGATGTTCAAATTTCTGATGTGCACGGTAAGAGATGGCGCGGTCGTTATACAGTGAAGCGAACACCTGTTTGATCGCGGTTAAAACATTGTCCAGGCCACTGACATTAAGATAGGTTTCCTGTTGACCGGCGAAAGAAGCATCGGGCAGATCTTCTGCGGTAGCAGAAGAACGGACGGCAACAGTGACATCATGACCTTCAGCCTGCAGATGTTGCCAGGCTTCGCTGACGTCTGTGAGTAAACTTTCGGGGAAAGGTGTATCTACTATCCATTGTCTGATCTCTGCCCCGGCGGCAACGAGTTCGGCAACATCATCTGTGTTTAAGGCTGCCAGTCGCTCCTGGATTTTTTTATCAAGATCTTGTTGCCCTAAAAAGTTACGAAAGGCTTCAGCAGTGGTAGCAAATCCGTCTGGCACTCTGATACCTAGTCCGGATAACTGGCTGATCATCTCGCCCAGAGAGGCATTCTTTCCGCCGACCTCATCGATGTTATTTATACCAAGCTGGTTAAACCAGATAACCTGTGATTTCATACTTTGATGTCCGCTGATGGAAGATAAGTGGAAACTTTCCGGTCAGCTCAAGTATAGGCGAAATGAATACAGACTTAACAGGGGTAATCTGGGTTTATTGTGCTTTTTTAAATTAGAAAAATAAAAAAGCACCATCGAACGGTGCTTTTTATATTGATTTTGTTGAGTCTTTTTTATCTGGTTTTTTCGATCAGTGCATAGGCTGAGTGGTTATGGATAGACTCAAAATTTTCTGATTCTACCGTGTAGGCGAGTATGCGTTCATCGATGTTTAACTGGTGAGCGATATCACGCACCATGTCTTCAACAAATTTTGGATTGTCGTATGCACGCTCGGTAACAACTTTTTCGTCCGGGCGTTTCAACAGGCCATAGAGTTCACAGGATGCCTGCGCTTCGACCATATCGATGATCTCTTCGATCCAGATAAAGTCTTCAGTCTCGACATTGACGGTGACATGAGAGCGCTGGTTGTGTGCGCCTCGGTCAGATATTTTTTTCGAGCAGGGGCATAAACTGGTGACTGGGACGACT
>JBFFVI010000181.1:0-4696 GCA_041570895.1 Gammaproteobacteria bacterium | reverse complement strand
CATTGCCGCCTGACAGCTTACGTAATAATTTGATTCAGGCGCGTGACCTGCTTGCTGAAGCTGGCTGGACCATCCAGGATGGCGTGCTTAAGAATCAACAGGGCGAGGCTTTTACGCTGGATATACTTCTGGTGCAGTCAGGATTTGACCGGATTATTGCTCCTTATGCGCATAACCTGAAAAAACTGGGTATCGAAACCAGTTATAGGAAAGTAGACTCTTCATTATATAAACGCCGATTAGATACCTTCGATTTCGATATGGTGGTCACCAGTTTCTCATCTTCGGTGTCACCGGGTAATGAACTAATGAATATGTTTCATTCTACTTCTGCAGAATTGAAAGGCTCAAATAATTTGCCGGGTATCTCCAACGCTGTTGTCGATGCACTGGTGGTTAATATTATTCAGGCTAAAGACAGAGAAGAAGTGGTAACCGCATCACGTGCACTGGATAGAGTATTGTTATATGGCGAGTACCTGGTACCAAACTGGTATATCAATGTTCACCGCGTTGCCTACTGGGATAAATTTGGTGTGCCTGAAACTCAGCCTTTATATTATGAGCCGATCAGCTGGCTGCTAAAAGCATGGTGGATTAAAGATGTCGAAAAATAAAGAACTTGTTTTTGCGAGGAGCCAGGCAGTCTCAGGCAGGCGAGTAGATCGCGTCAAGAGATTCACATGTTCCGC
The DNA here is from genome assembly GCA_041570895.1 of Gammaproteobacteria bacterium. Classification (GTDB taxonomy): domain Bacteria; phylum Pseudomonadota; class Gammaproteobacteria; order SZUA-229; family SZUA-229. The sequence continues at coordinate 4,004 of JBFFVI010000181.1, read as the reverse complement.
TCGTAATAAAAACCTTGTTCAGCGAATCAAAAATAATAATTAAAATGTTTTCATATATATTAAAAAGACTGTTATTAATGATACCGACATTGTTTGGTGTCATGTTGATCACCTTTGCTGTAACGCAGTTCGTCCCTGGTGGTCCGGTCGAACAACTTGTCAGTCAACTCGAAGGTAAACATGGTGTCGGTGAGGCGAGTAGCGGAGCCCGTGGTCTGTATCGAGGTGCTACCGGACTAGATGAAGAATATATCGAAGAGATCCGGGCTTTATATGGCTTTGATAAACCGGTGTATGAACGTTTTATCATCATGATGAAAAACTATTTAAGCTTTGATTTTGGCGATAGCTATTTTCATAATGAATCAGTTGTCGACCTGGTTATTTCCAAGTTGCCGGTGTCCATCAGTTTAGGTGTCTGGAGTTTCCTGATCGTTTATTCAACATGTATACCGCTCGGTATTGCCAAAGCAATAAGAGACGGCAGTACTTTCGATGTTGTTAGTAGTAGTTTTATCCTGATCGGGTATTCCATTCCAGGATTTGTGCTTGGTATTACTCTGCTGGTGTTCTTCGGTGGTGGCAGTTTTTTCGATATCTTCCCTCTACGTGGCCTGGTTTCAGATAACTGGGATAGTCTTCCCTGGTACAAGCAGGTTAGTGATTATTTATGGCACATGGTATTGCCGATCACCTCGTCAGTTATTGGTAGTTTTGCGGTAATGACGATGCTGACCAAAAACAGTTTTATCGAAGAGATCCGCAAGCAATATGTGTTAACCGCCAAAGCAAAAGGACTTTCAGACAGCGCAGTATTATATCGACATGTTTTTAGAAACGCGATTATCCCATTGATCACCGGATTTCCGGCAGCTTTCATCGGTGCGTTTTTTACCGGAAGTCTGTTGATCGAAACTATTTTTTCGCTTGATGGTTTAGGCCTGCTTTCTTATGAGTCCGTCTTAAAGCGCGATTATCCTGTGGTGTTGGGGACATTATTTTTGTTTACTATTTTGGGATTGATTGCCAAGTTATTAGCCGATCTGAGTTATGTGTTAATTGATCCGCGTATTCACTTTGAGTCAGTCGATAAATAACATTTTCCCGGATTCAGTAAAGTTATGAGTAAAGAAAACAATAATAAAGTATCAGGCTTATCTCCGGGGCAACGCGCATGGTTGAGATTCAGATCCAATCGTCGTGGTTATGTGAGCTTATGGATCTTCGGTGTTTTGTTTGCGCTTTGTTTTTTTGCTGAAGTTCTATCTAATGATAAACCGCTGCTGATAAGTTATAACGGTGACTATTATTTCCCGGTTTTCAAGATCTATCCTGAAACAACGTTTGGCGGTGATTTTGAAACCGAAGCGGATTACACCGATACTTTTGTCCGTGAGCAGTTAACACGTGGTGACAACTGGATGATCGAACCACCCATTCCTTATAGCTACGATACGATTAATTTCGTCAGTGATCTGCCAAACCCGGCACCACCTTCGACGCAAAATTACTTCGGTACGGACGATCGCGGACGGGATGTGCTGGCGCGAGTTATCTATGGTTTTCGGATATCGGTCTGGTTTGCCTTAGCGCTGATGGTGATCGGTGTCGTCATTGGTATCGCTGCGGGTGCAGTGCAGGGATATTTCTCTGGTAAAATCGATTTGATAATGCAACGTGTGATCGAAGTATGGTCATCGATGCCTGAATTATATCTACTGATAATCTTTGCATCGATATTTCAACCGAGTATCTGGTTATTGATCATATTGTTATCTTTATTTGGCTGGATGGGGCTGTCAGATTATGTTCGTGCTGAATTTCTCCGTGGCAGGAATCTGGATTATGTGCGTTCGGCCAGAGCAATGGGTCTAACGAATTTTTCTATCATCACTAAACATCTGTTACCGAACAGTCTGACACCGGTGATTACTTTTTTACCTTTCAGAATCAGCGGTGCAATCCTTGCGTTAACCAGTCTGGATTTTTTAGGTTTAGGCGTGCCGCCAACAACTCCCAGTCTGGGTGAACTGCTGGCACAGGGAAAAGAAAATATCGAAGCCTGGTGGTTGTCGTTAAGTGCTTTTGTTGTTCTCGTCGGCACCTTGATGTTACTGATCTTTATCGGTGAAGCTTTACGAGAAGCCTTAGATACACGAAAAGTTTAACAACATCAAAATTATCTATACCGATACATAGTGACCAATAAAACCATGAATACAAAACAAAAATTATTATCTGTAAAAGACTTAAGCGTGTCTTTCAATACGCAAAATGGTCTGGTCAATATTATCGATAATATAAGTTTTGATATCTATGCAGGCGAGAATCTGGCGATTGTCGGCGAATCAGGTTCGGGTAAATCAGTTACTGCGTTATCTCTATTAAGATTACACGATGAAGAAAATACTCTCTATTCAGACGGTAGCGTAGATTTTCAGAAGCAAAACTTATTGACCTTAAGTAAAGAGGGAATTCAGGACGTTCGGGGAAAAAATATCTCGATGATCTTTCAGGAGCCGATGACATCATTGAATCCTGTGTTTACCATCGGCCAGCAGATAGAAGAAGTGCTGACCTTGCATCAGGACTTTAATGCGACGGATAAGAAAAAGCGTGTTATCGAGTTGCTCGATAAGGTCGGGATCCGGCAACCTGAACAGAAGGTCAATGTCTTTCCTCATGCGCTTTCAGGCGGTCAGCGACAACGAGTGATGATAGCCATGGCGTTAGCCTGTGATCCGGCATTGCTGATTGCGGATGAGCCGACCACCGCACTGGATGTGACTATCCAGCAACAGATACTCGACCTGTTACATGAGATACAGCAGGAGACGGGTATGTCGGTATTGTTGATCACCCATGATCTGAATCTGGTGAGACGATTTGCAAACCGTGTCTGTGTGATGCAGGACGGCAAGATCGTTGAAAGCAATGAAACAGAAAAAATATTTGTCCAGCCACAAAATGAATATACAAAATTTTTACTCGATAGTCAGCCTGATAAAAAAATTGCGACTGTAGAGGCAAGTTCTGATCTGGTGCTCCGCGCAGAAAACCTGCGTTGTTATTTTCCAATCTACAAAGGTTTTTTTAAGCGTAAGGTCGATGAGGTTAAAGCGGTTGATGACATTACCCTGTCGTTATTTTCGGGAGAAACACTGGGTATCGTCGGTGAGTCTGGTTCGGGTAAGACCACGCTCGGGTTAGCGATGTTCAGGTTGTTGTCATCGCAGGGCGAAATCCATTTTAAAGAGCAGAATGTGACGACGTTTAGTGAAAAACACATGCGGCCATTACGGCGTCATTTTCAGATTGTTTTTCAGGATCCATTCTCTTCACTTTCACCAAGGATGACGGTGCAGCAAATAATCGAAGAAGGCTTGAAATTACATTTTCCGCATCTGGATGCCAGCCAGCGATTAGCAAAAATATTGGAAGTTTTAGAAGAGGTTGGTTTAGAACAGGATGTTTTATGGCGTTATCCACATGAGTTTTCCGGTGGTCAGCGCCAGCGTATAGCCATCGCGCGCACGGTGGTGCTTGAGCCTGACGTCATATTGCTGGACGAACCAACCAGTGCACTTGATGTATCTGTACAGAAGCAGGTGCTGGGGCTATTAGCGCAACTCCAGGAAAAGCATCGATTAAGTTATCTGTTTATAAGTCATGATCTGCGAGTCGTGCGTGCGATGTCGCACCGTGTCATCGTTATGCGCGAAGGAAAGATGGTTGAGCAGGGTTATGTTGATGATGTTTTTGATAACCCCAAACATGAGTATACGCGCGAACTGGCTGCCGCTTCGCTTTACCATTAGCAGCTCGTTAGGCGGTAGTTTTAGTTCATGATGCTGCATTAAAAACCACTTTTTATGTGGATTTTTTATTCTTAATAAACGCTTAAAAATATAAGTTATTGTATCTGCTCGTTATTCTTCCAGAGTTAATACTTGACTAATTTACTAGGTATTAGTAATATTAACCTACTAAAACAGTCAGGAATT
>JBFFVI010000180.1:0-4787 GCA_041570895.1 Gammaproteobacteria bacterium | reverse complement strand
GGAATATTTTGTCGACTCGATGTCCGCCTACCAGTCAGACTTTGTTTTGTTTCCAGAATTTTTTAATGTGCCGTTAATGGGTATTGGCGACCAGCATAACCAGTATGAAGCCATACGTTTCCTCGCCACCTATGCTGATCGTATCGTCGAAGCAATATCACAATTTGCCGTTACCTATAACATCAATATTATTGCCGGCAGTATGCCAGCCATGTCCGGGGAAAACTTATACAACAACGCCTACCTGTGCCGGCGTGATGGTACCGTGGACGTGCAGCCCAAGATTCACATCACACCGCATGAACGGCGGGACTGGGTCATCGAAGGCGGAGATAGCCTGCAGGTGTTTGATACCGATGCCGGCCGCATCGGTATACTGATCTGTTACGACGTCGAGTTCCCGGAACTTTCGCGCCTGTTGGCAAAACAGGAGATGGAAATACTGTTCGTGCCTTTCTGGACCGATACAAAAAATGGTTTTTTACGCGTGCAACGCTGCGCCCAGGCAAGAGCCATCGAAAACGAATGTTATGTCGCTATCGGCGGCAGTGTAGGCAACCTGCCACAGGTCGAAAATGTGGATATTCAATATGCACAATCAGCCGTATATTCACCTTCTGACTTTGCCTTTCCTCACGATGCGATCATGGCAGAGAGTACACCGAATACTGAAATGGCACTGATCGCTGACCTTGATCTGGACAAACTGGTTCAACTTCGACACGAAGGCTCGGTGACTAATTCCAGGGACCGCCGCGATGAATTATTTGAATTACGCTGGCTTGGACGCGGCATGAGATCAGAAGAGATCTGATATCTATCCCTTTTAATCCTGACTTAGTGTTCACTCACATCCCGGCCAAACTCAAATGTATTAATCTTAAAACCTTCAGGAAAGGCTTTTTTCAACCTGGCTTCAAACATGGCATAAACTTCAGCTTTATGTTGCTGCAAGTCATAATCCCTGCTGCTGCCGGTTATGTCGGGCAGATCGATATCCAGCTTGAATTCGACGTCGGGTGCTATTTGAAGATGTGTCATTTAAATCACCTCCCGCAATAAAATTTAGAACATACATTGATATAGTAGCACCACAAATTTATAGAATAAATAGGCTCTGAGTAAATATTAATCAAGCTTAAAGGAGATCGGCGACCTCTTTGATTATCTAAAGAGAATATGGGGCTGCCCCCCTTTTTTTATCTGGTAATTAACGACTGGCATCTAGATTTATAAGGTGTAACATGAAAGCTGTAATAAACACAAAACAGCCTAAGCATCCGGTAGCCTGGACCGGCTGATAAAATGGAACGAGGAGACTAATGCCCGAATCTCAAGATCCAATAAAATACCCGATTCCAAAAAACTGGATCATCAATGCACTGCTCATTATTGCGTTTACCGCATTATATTATGCGCTGACACAAAAGGCCGTAACAGAACCTGCCTTTGACATACCCTACAGCGAGTTTAGGCAATTGTTGAATGATGGCGCACTGGCATCAGTTACCCTAAGGGGGAATCAAGCTGAAGGGACTTTGCTACAAGCCACAAGCATTGGCCCGCAGCAAGAAATGAGCAGGTATTTCAAAACACGAATTCCCGATATCGGTGACGAAAGCCTGTTACCCGCTCTTGAAGCAAAACGTGTTGAAGTAAAAGCATTTTCACCAGAGTCCGAGAATTTTTTATGGCGGATACTGCTTAGCATACTGCCTTGGGTATTAATTATTGCTTTCTGGTTCTGGATTATTAACCGGGCACAACGCAACATTTCAGGTGGCCTCGGCGGCAAAGGCGATCTGGGGAAATTTCTGCGCGGCTCAACCAAAACGGCCATCATTCCCGATATCACTTTTGATGATGTGGCAGGTCAGGATTCTGCTAAACGGGAAGTCACCGAGTTAGTTGAATTCCTCAAACACCCCGATCAATTTCGTGCACTTGGCGCCGAGGTACCACGTGGTGTGTTGCTGATGGGTCCACCTGGCACAGGTAAAACACTCATGGCCAGAGCATTGGCAGGCGAAGCCGGTGTCAAATTCTATTCCATTTCAGGTTCTGAATTCATCGAGGTTTTCGTCGGTGTCGGTGCATCTCGAGTTCGCCACCTGTTTGAGGAAGCCAAAAAAAATTCTCCAGCGATTATCTTTATTGACGAGCTGGATAGCATTGGCCGTACCCGTGGTACGGGTCTCGGTGGCGGCCATGATGAACGCGAACAAACCCTTAACCAAATTCTCGCTGAAATGGATGGCTTTAGCGGCCATGAAGCTGTCATCGTGCTGGGTGCAACCAATCGCCCGGATGTACTGGACCCGGCATTACTAAGACCGGGGCGTTTTGATCGTCATGTGGTACTAGAATTACCTGACCGTAATGACCGTATTGCTATTCTCAAAGTACATAGTCGCAAGGTACCCCTGGCTGACGACGTAGACCTGCTGCAGGTATCGGCCGGTACTCCCGGTTTTTCAGGTGCCGATATCAAAAACCTGGTAAATGAAGCGGCTATGCTGGCTGCCCGTGATAAGGCAAGCAAGGTAACCATGACGCATTTTGATGAAGCACGCGATAAGCTGATACTGGGAACGGTGCGTACCCTGGCTATCCAACCGGAAGAGCGGCATCGTCTGGCAGTGCATGAATCCGGTCATGCGCTGATCGCCTATTTTCTGCCCCATGCAGATCCTATTTACAAGGTAAGCATCATTCCCCGTGGCAGGGCATTGGGTGTAACCCATCAATTACCCGAGCAGGAGCGACACACACTGCCAGAGGATTATTTGCGTGATCGACTGGTGGTAATGATGGGTGGACGAAGCGCTGAACGGGAGCTTATAGGCAGTGTTAGTTCCGGTGCCGATGATGACATTGCTCAGGCTACTGCTCTGGCCCGTGCCATGGTCTCCCGCTGGGGGATGTCCAGTGAAATTGGCCCAGTGGATCTTCGTGATAGCGAGGAGCACCCATTTCTGGGCAGGGAAATGGCCCTGCCGCGCCACTTTTCTGAAAACTCAGCGAAGTCGGTAGATATCGCAGTAAAAGAACTCCTGAGCAATGCCGAAAAACAGGCTATCGACTTAATTGCCAAACACAGGGAACAGCTGGATAGCCTGATCAATGAACTTGAAGAACATGAAACCCTTGACCAGGAGCAGATTAAGGCTTGCCTTGGCAATAAAGTAAGTCAGATAAAGACCGCGACAACAAAGTCGCATGAATTAAGAGGCTCTTGAATTATAGTGGCATAATCCTGATGCCGGGATGATTTAAATATAGTCAAAAATAAGGGGACGGGTAAATTTCTAATCTCCCCGCCCCCTTTAGTTCCTGTTAGTTGTTAGAGCCTTATAACTAAATTAGCCTGCAATGAATCAATATTATCGCGAACCACATATTCAAAACGGATATCCATTGTATTACCAGCAGGTATACCGATACCACCGCCGACCATCAGTCCATCATCATCACCAAAATCGAGTCCAGCGCGAGCAAGGAGATTGATTTTTTCACCAGCCGGAATTTCGATCACGGCATTTGCCCAGATACCTTTTGCTTTGGCAGAAGTTTTACCAAAAAACCCTATATCCCGATCAAAGTTACCACTGTCCATGTAACCGACTTCACCTAATAACCTGGCTTTGCCCATTTTTACTGGTATCGGCAGGCCGGCAAACAACTGGAAACCAAGTGCTTCATCATAACCGATATCGTTATAGCCCAGGCCGCCGCCGAAATAGAGTTTATTGGCATCGAGACCCTCAGCTTGAACATGGAATGTAAACAACACAGAAACTAATAGGATACTTAACTTTCTCATCATGATTTTTCTCAATAAGTTTGACGAATGGAGGTATGAACTTTATTTCAGTAAGTATAGCAACCTGGCGAAGAGTTTCAGCTTTGGCAATGAAAATAGGTGAATTATTAATTACTTATTTTTGATATAGTCACAGTATTAAAAGGGTCTGTCCTCTCTATTACGCCAGTAAGTTAATGATTCTCATTTGTTGCCTACATGGTCGTAGGCAGTAGAGCAACGCAGTTGCCGATAAACTGATCCCTTTTTGTCCAAAGAGTAATTACATAATGATCCATCGCACCAATTTTTCAACAATACTGCTTATCTGTTTTTCTTTATCTCTGCTAAATACAGGCATGATAAATACAGTCTCTGCATCAGAAAAAAGTACTAAAGAAGTCACGAAAAATAATCCGCGAAAAATTTTTGGCAAAGTAACGGATGTTATTACCGCTGCCGGTTTCACTTATGCTGAGGTAGACGCCGGCAAAGAAAAAGTCTGGGCTGCCGCACCTGGTGTCATTCCGATAGAAAAAGGTGACATGGTCGCATTCTCTACAGAGATGCCCATGCAAAACTATCACAGCAAACTCCTGGGACGTGATTTTTCCGTGATCTATTTTATAAAGCATTATATTACCGATAAAGAAACATCAACAATTTCAGGCACACCAGGCGAGGTCAAAATTGGCGACTATCTGCGTGATGCGACTCTGGATGGACTTAACGGGAAAAAGAAAAAACTTTCTGATTTTAAGGGGAAGCCGTTAATCATTAATGTCTGGGCCAGTTGGTGCGGTCCCTGTCGGGCCGAGATGGGTTCGCTGGAAAGGCTTGCAAAGCGGTATAATGGAAAAGAATTCAACGTCATCGGTATTTCGACAGATGACTATCACCATAACGCTGCAACCTTCATCAAACAGACAGGAATTACTTTTGAAAATTTCCTGGATAGCAAGCTAGTGCTGGAAAACATGCTGGG
>JBFFVI010000179.1:0-4807 GCA_041570895.1 Gammaproteobacteria bacterium | reverse complement strand
GGATTATCACCGTTTTGAATACGCAGAAAACCAGCAGCCTGCTCGAAGGCTTTAGCGCCCAGGCGAGGCACATCGAGCAACTGCTGGCGACTTCTAAAAACACCATGCTGTTCACGGTAAGCAACAATATTATTTGCCATGGTCTCACTCAGGCCGGAGACTTTTGTTAACAATGGCGCTGAAGCGGTATTGATTTCTACCCCGACCGCATTGACGCAGTCTTCGATGATGGCATCCAGTTTTCGCGCCAGCGCATATTGATTAACATCATGCTGATACTGGCCGACGCCGATAGCTTTCGGTTCTATCTTCACCAGCTCGGCGAGTGGATCCTGCAACCGTCGGGCTATCGATACCGCACCGCGTATTGACACATCCAGCTGGGGAAATTCTTTTGCCGCCAGCTCAGAAGCAGAATAAACCGAAGCACCCGCTTCGCTGACTACGATACTGGTCAAACTCAATTTGGGGTAACGTTGCATGAGTTCCTTAGCCAGCTTATCGGTTTCTCTCGACGCAGTACCGTTACCGATACTGATCAGATCAACCTTGTGGCGTTCGCAAAGCCGGGCTAATGTTTCGATAGACTGATCCCACTGCCGTTTCGGTGCATGCGGATAGATCGTCGCGTGTTCCAGATGTTTGCCGGTTTCGTCTAATACCACCACCTTCACCCCGGTACGTAAACCCGGATCCAGACCCATGGTTGCTCGGGTACCTGCGGGCGCCGCGAGCAGCAGGTCACGCAGGTTATCACCGAAGACTCGTATTGCTTCTTCTTCAGCACTGTCACGTAACTTCATGTACAGTTCTGTTTCCAGCTGCATCGAAACTTTTACCCGCCAGCCCCAACGCGCACTCTCCAGCAACCAGCTATCAGCAGCTCTACCCTGTGCACAGAGATTGAAATGACTGGCGACGATCGAGTCGCAGATACCCATATCAGTAAATTTTTCCAGATCATCCTGCCCCTTAACGAACAGCTTCAATCGTAACACCCCCTCACCACGACCGCGGAATAAAGCCAGTATCCGGTGGGATGGGATTTTCTTCATATCTTCCGAGTAATCAAAATAATCTTTAAATTTAATACCGCTATTTTCCTGACCATCGACCATGGTTGCATTGAGCTGCGCATTGTTCCAGACATAATCGCGTAACTTGCCGACAAGGTCAGCCTGCTCAGCAACACGTTCGAGAAAGATATTTCGAGCGCCTTCCAGTACCGAAGCCTGATCCGAAAAACCGGCTTCTTCATTCAGGTACTCTTCAGCGGCGACCTCTGGCGACAGTGTCGGGTTTTCCAGTAAGGCATCGAGCAGTGGCTCGATACCAGCTTCACGGGCAATCTGCGCTTTGCTACGGCGTTTGGGTTTGTATGGCGCATAAAGATCTTCCAAACGCGTCTTGGTATCCGCTGCCATCAGCAGCTGTTTTAACTCACCACTGAGTTTGCCCTGTTCTTCAACCGATTTGATGATCGCCATACGGCGGTCTTCCATATCACGCAGATAAACCAGTCGTTCTTCAAGATGACGCAACTGGGTATCATCCAGACCCATCGTCACCTCCTTACGGTAACGCGCGATGAATGGCACGGTGGCCCCTTCATCGAGCAAAGTGATAGCGGCATCAACCTGTGCGATTGTGGCGTTGATGTCTTCTGCGATACGGCTGGTGATTCGTTGTTCGATATTCATAATATTACGGGGGATAAATTCAGATTTCAGAGTAAGCGCCAGCGGGCTTGATGACCTAAAAACAGATGTCGGCCATAACCAGCTAGAGAGGCGCAAGTGTAACCAAAAGCAGAAACCCTGCACAGTCTTGTCACCGCTGGTAAGTCATGCTATTAGCTCCTGTCCCGGCCTTGTTTCAAGGTACTGATTTTTTTGTTATCAAGTTTTATTATCTATTCAAAAATACCGCTACAGTTTTGACATGACACTGTATACAATAAATAAATGAGTACAAAAAAAATCAATCCGGCACCCGCCGTTAGCCCGGAGAATGCGCCTGCAGCCATCTATACCACCATAGTCATACTGTTAGTATTTGTTTTATTTTCTATTTCCATGCGCAGCTGGTTAAAACATAGCGACCAATTACCAACCGGTGATTCTGCCTGGATGATAAACATATCTCATCAGGTAGAAGCACAGGAAAAAGGCGCAAAGATATATATTTCGCCCCCCTGGGACACACACTATGCCCGACTGTTCTCACAGTCTGTGTCACATTCAGGATTACGGCAGAAACGAACCAAGGCTGATCATAAGCGCGAAATACTGCTGCTAGCTCCCGTCGCCGGGAAATATAGTATCGATACTTCTTTTGGAGTTCACGTCTCATCCCTGCTTCGCAGCGAGCCGAAAATAACAAAGCTGTCTGAAGATAACCGTTCACAGTGGCTATCATCGTCAGACTGGGTATCGGTTAACACCACTCTTACTAACGGTATCGTCGACCAGCTCTCAAAGGACAGTAATTCTGCTGATGAACTGATCGAAAAACTGTTCAATTATGTCAGCAATAACATCCGCATCAAACAGCGCACCAACAATACTTCCGAAACGGCTTTGTCTGTAAAACGCGCAACGGCTCTTGGCTCTAACAATGCCCTGTTAGCACTGCTAAGAACGGCACATCTACCGGCGCGCCTGGTGGCTGGCGTGAACTTGCATGCTTCCGCCAAAGAGCAGCCTTTTTACTGGGTCGAAGTTTATGATGAAGAAACATGGATACCGCTTGACCCTGTGCATGGTTACTTAAAGAATCTGCCCGCATTTTATATACCCTTGCACAAAGGCGATAAAACACTGCTAACGACAGAAAATGCGGAAATAAAATCAAGCACCTGGAAAATTAATACCGTTAGTACCCCCAGAGGACTTTCTACCACCGATAGCACAAAGCTGTGGGATATCTTTGACCTGAACAGGTTGTCTCCGACTAACCGTGAGAATCTCGGCATCCTGCTGCTGTTACCACTGGGCGTGCTGGCAACAGAAATAATGCGACAGCTTATGGGAATACGTACCTATGGCACGTTCACCCCTTCACTGATGGCACTTGCTATCATGCATGTAGACAGAATAACGGCACTGATCGTTTTTCTGCTGGTGACCAGCATTGGCATAACCATCAGAGCTTATTTACCGGAAATGAACCTGCAGCGAACGGCACGACTGGCTATCGTGTTCACCCTGGTTTCTATCAGCATGGCTGTCGTCATGTCCGGTTTTATCTACTTTGATCCCGCTGCGGACAGTATCGTCGTATTACTACCGGTGGTCGTACTCACCATGCTGGTCGACCGTATCTATACGGTCGCTGATCAGCGCGGTATGCGCACAGCGATGATCCGTCTACTCTGGACTTTTGTTTCCGCAGCCATTTCCTTGCTCATCCTGTCCCAGGCAGACTGGAGTCTTTGGTTGGTAGCCTATCCGGAAATACATGCAATTACGCTGGCGATCATTATTATTGTCGGTATGTACCGGGGACCGAAATTAAGCGAACTCCCTGTTTTGAGCTGGTTGCATGAACCGGATACCAGGAGAGCAAGGTCTACTGACAAACCCAATCAGGGTGGACAATCCGGTGTCAATAAATAAGTCGAAGCTGAAGCGATCAATAAGTCACCGTTGAGAAAGTTACGTCCGATCAGTAGCTGGTAGTTCAGATTGCTGCGATCCACCAGGTTCACTTCTTCTTTTTTTCTTACCTTGCCTATGCAGATATCCAGCATGATGACGGGGCGAACCTGCTTCTGATCGAAATGACGCTTGATCGTAGCTTCACGCACTACCGGCGCTTCAATAGTGACGGTTTTATCTTCTTTACTCGTAATCTTGAACCTGCTCCAGGGTTGGCCATCACGTTCAAAGAACTCAGGATCTATCGCGTTGATAGACGTTGTTTTTGCGCCGGTATCAAGTTTTGCATGAAACATGATACCGGCAGGATATATCACCGCCTTTTCTATCCAGCCTGCAGTGACAGCTGCTGATGCAATACCCTGTGACTGCAAACTTAAAATCAGAACAAGTGCACAAGGATAACAGTATCGTCTCTTAGCCAGGAGTGAATTAATTTTAAATAAAGCGTAAATAATGCGCATTTTCTTAACCTACAACCAGCGTGTACGACGGAACAGATAGAGTGATAATGCCACGATGCCGCTCATCACCAGCAGCAGTATATGGTAACCATTCTCACTCTTTAGCTCTGGCATGTTTTCAAAATTCATGTCATCGAGACCAACCAGCAGGGTCAGTGGCACAAAGATCACCGTTACGATCGTCAGTACTTTCATGATCTGATTTAGCCGGTGCCCGTTGAGGCTGATGTATGCTTCGATAAGATCAGTGATCACATTCTGGTACAGGTCTGCGAGGCTGTTAAAACGTTCGATGATGCTATAGATGCTATCGAAATGATCATGCTGATGATTAGCTGTTTTATGCAGGTGCCTTCGAAGACTGCCGAAGACATCAACGTAATAGTTCAAGATACGATGCATCTTCCGCAAACCCGTGTTGTATGCCACCAGCTCTTTCATCAGTGTATCGGTCGGCGTATCGAACAACTCATCTTCGATGACATCGAGTCGCTGCTCAAGATTGAGCAACACTTTTCCATAACGTTGTGCAACTCGTTTGCTCATGGCGGCAACGATAGAGATCGGTGACTCATCGGCACAGCCTCCGTCGACCAGGTTCTGCCATAGACTGGCAAGGAAGGGAGATTCCTTTGAACGCCGCGTTACCAGGAAACGTTCACCAGCGAACATCGCTAACTGCAG
>JBFFVI010000178.1:0-4831 GCA_041570895.1 Gammaproteobacteria bacterium | reverse complement strand
GGCGGCCAGCAACATGCCGACGAGGATGACCGATATAGCAAGACCGCCACGCAGGCTGCCAAACAATCGCGACATGGTGGTTAACAGCTCATCTGCAATCCTTGAACGCTCCAGCATTACGCCCATAAAAACAAACAGCGGAACCGCCATCAAAATCTGATTACCCATAATGCCGTATAAGCGATTGGGTAAGGCTTCTAAAAAGGCGGGATCGAATGTGCCGGTCATTTCACCGATGACAGTGAATATTAAAGCCGTACCAGCTAAGGTGAAAGCCACCGGGTAACCGCTTAACAATAAAATAAAAACCACGGCAAAAAGATACAGTGACATGTATTCCATCAGACGTCGTCCTTATTGACGCTGGCGCCAGTGTTCATGTCCGCGTTTAATATGGTCTCTATATTACGTGCTATCTGCGTGAATGCCTGCAGGCTTAGCAGGCAGGTCATCACCAGGATTAAGCTCTTTAAGAGAAAAACCCCCGGCAGGCCACCAGCCTGTCGTGAACTTTCAAATACTGACCAGCTATCGATGATGTATTGCCAGCTGATCCAGGTGATAAATAACATGAAGGGTAATAATAAAAATACAGTGCCAAACAGATCGATCCATGCTTTGGTTTGTTCAGAGCAGCGAGCATAAAATATGTCGACGCGCACATGTGCGTTCTGTTGCATGGTATAGGCCATGCCGACAAGGAAAATAGTGGCGTGTAAGTAGCTGCTGGTTTCCTGTAGCGAAATAGAGCCGACATCAAAAACATATCGCAGGACTACCACAATAAAAGTAACCAGTACCAGCAGCAAACTTAACCAGGAAACAGTACGGCCGCTCCAGTCGATGAAGGTTTCGCTCGCGACTAAAATTTTATTGAGCACGTCTGCTTCCGATAAGAACTGAATCAGATCCAGTAATTGAGATAGTTATTACTGTTTTTAATACGATCAGTCAGAATCGTTTTAAATTCATCAGGGTTTTTAGTGTGCACCAGCTCGCCATCACGAGGGAAGTGTTTGTCGTATAAACGAGATAACCAGAATCGTAAAGCACCGGCACGTAACATGGCTGGCCAGTATTCCTGTTCATTTTCCATTAAAGGGCGAAAGCTATTGTAGTGCGTAAGCAAGGCGACGACTTTATCTTTGTTCAAAGTAAAATCTTCATTCGTACACCAGTCGTTTGCGGTAATGGCCAGGTCGTATAACAACACGTCATCACAGGAATAATAAAAGTCGATGATGCCGCTGAAGCTATCCGGTTTATCATCTTCACAAACCCACAGGGCGTTATCGCGAAACAGATCGGCATGAATAACACCGCGTGGCAAATCGGCATGCCGCTTTTCTTTTTGATAGTGTATCTCGTCATTTAATACCGATTGTTCATCTTCGGATAGTTTTCCGATAACCTGGTGAGCCGTGTGCTGGCACCATGCCGGGCCACGTGGATTTGTCTGATGAGCATCGTAAGTTAAACCTGCACTGTGCATTTTTCCCATGGCCGCGCCCAGTTGCTGGCAATGATTGACCGTGGTTTCGACGATGCTGCCACCATCCAGACGCTCGACCAGGGCAATAGGCTTGCCTTTGAACTCACTTAGATACAGGCCTTTTTTATCGGCCACGGGATTTGCGCTAGGGACTTGATGGTCAGACAGATGATGCATCAGGTTGAGATAATACTGCATTTCCTCAAAGCTGTGCTGTTCAAAGATGGTTAATACAAATCGGCCTTTACTGGTATTTACAAAGTAATTGGTGTTTTCAATACCGTCACTGATGCCCTGAAAGCTATCCAGTTCGCCGACGTTGTAGTTTGAGAGAAAGCTTTTGAGTTCGTTCTCTTCGATGATGGTGTAAACAGACATAAGTGATCAGGCGAGTTGAATTTAGTTAAATGAGCGGATAAAGCATGTGATTTTAACTTATAACGGCGATTTACTAAATACATCTTGTATTGCCATTAAAGCAGCTGTTAATGCATCGCGCTGTTTGCGATAATCACGGACAAGAAAAACCTTAAAATCGATAGAGCTACTACTCCAGATGACTGATAAAAAACCGCCGCTGATCCTTGTTGATGGCTCATCCTACCTGTTTCGTGCCTTTCATGCCCTGCCGCCACTAACAAACAGCAAAGGACAGCCGACTGGTGCGGTATATGGTGTAATCAATATGCTCAAAAAACTGGTTGCAGACTATAAACCCGAGCATATCGCGGTAATCTTTGATGCCAAAGGTAAAACCTTTCGTAATGATCTATATAAGGAATATAAAGCCAATCGACCGCCAATGCCCGACGATCTGAGGAGCCAGATCGAACCATTACATGAATTAGTCGAAGCACTGGGTTTTCCTTTGATCGTTGTCCCCGAGGTTGAAGCAGACGATGTCATCGGTACTTACGCCAGGCAGGCCACGCAGCAGAATATTGATACACTGATCTCGACGGGAGACAAAGACATAGCACAACTGGTCAATCCGCACGTAACCTTAATTAATACCATGAGTAATGTGGTACTGGATGAAGCGGGTGTGATGGATAAATTTGATGTGCCGCCGAGTGCGATTATCGATTATCTGGCATTGATGGGTGATACCTCGGATAACATACCGGGTGTGCCGAAGGTGGGGCCAAAAACCGCTGCAAAATGGATAAAGCAGTATAAAACGCTGGATAATCTGATCGCACACGCTGATGAGATCAAAGGCAAGGTAGGAGAAAGCCTGCGCGAAAACATTGACCAGTTACCGTTATCACGCGAACTCACCACCATCAAATGTGATGTCGAGCTTGAACAGGGCATCAATGATCTGGCAATGCGCGCACCGCAGCTCGATAAACTCAAACAGATTTACAGCGAACTGGAATTTAAAACCTGGCTGGCAAATTTATCTACTGATGGCAGCGAAGCGCAGGATGCGCCTGCGGCGAAACAGCAAGTAGAGGCAAAATATGAAACGGTACTTGATAAAAAGTCATTTGATCGTTGGTTGCGCCGGTTAGAAAAAGCCGAACAATTTGCTTTTGACACCGAGACCACCAGCCTGGATTATATGAAAGCCAGGGTCGTTGGTGTCTCGTTTGCTATCGAAGCAGGCGAAGCCGCCTATGTGCCCTTTGCGCATGATTATATGGATGCACCTGAGCAATTGAGCGAACAGGAAGTGCTGGGCGTTTTAAAAACAATACTGGAAGATGAAAACAATAATAAAATCGGCCAGAACCTGAAATATGATGCGCATGTACTGGCAAACCATGGCATATCGTTGCGGGGCATCGCCGAGGACACCATGCTTGAGTCTTACGTTCTCGACTCGACAAAACGCCACAATATGGATGATATGGCGTTACGTTTACTGGGCCACAGTACGATTCATTTTGAAGATATCGCTGGTAAAGGCGCAAAGCAGCTGACCTTTAATCAAATCGCGCTGGAAAAGGCCGGTCCTTATGCTGCAGAAGACGCGGATGTCACCTTACAGATCCACCAAAAATTAAGCGCTGAACTAGATAAAGAGCCGGCACTTAAAAGCATCTATCAGGATATCGAGCTGCCACTGCTTAGCGTGTTACTGAAAATTGAAAGACATGGTGTCAGGGTCGATGTCGCCATGCTGGAGAAACAAAGTAAGCAGCTGGCGGAGCGCATGAAAGAGGTCGAACAGCAGTCTTATGATGAGGCCGGTGAGACTTTTAATCTGGCGTCACCTAAACAGCTGGGGATGATCCTGTTTGAAAAACTCGGAATACCAGCATCTAAAAAAACCAAAACGGGTCAGTACTCGACGGCGGAGGAAGTCTTGCAGGAGCTGGCACTGGAGCATACGCTGCCAAAATTAATTCTTGAGCATCGCAGTTTAAGTAAGTTGAAATCAACCTATACCGACAAACTGCCGTTGCAGGTCAATGAAAAAACCGGACGGGTTCACACTTCTTATAATCAAACCGTTGCCGCCACCGGCAGGTTGTCCTCGACGGATCCTAATCTGCAAAATATTCCGATCCGCAGCGAAGAAGGTCGGCGTATTCGACAGGCCTTTGTTGCGCCCAAAGGTTACAAGATGATGGCAGCAGATTACTCCCAGGTTGAGCTGCGCATCATGGCGCATTTGTCAGAGGACAAGAGTTTGCTGAAAGCCTTTTCGAACGGCGTTGATGTGCATCGCGCCACCGCGGCTGAAGTATTTGGTGTGCCACTTGATGAGGTGGATACCGAGCAGCGCCGTGCGGCTAAAGCCATCAACTTTGGCCTGATTTACGGCATGTCGGCCTTTGGCCTGGCAAAACAGCTAAATGTCGGTCGTTATGAAGCGCAGGATTATATTGACCTGTATTTCGCACGCTACCCGGGCGTTAAAGTCTACATGGATAAAACCCGCGAGCAGGCACATGATCGGGGTTTTGTCGAAACTGTGTTTGGCCGGCGTTTGTATCTGCCAGAAATCAATTCCAGAAATGGCCAGCGCCGGCAGTATGCTGAGCGTACCGCAATCAATGCGCCGATGCAGGGAACGGCAGCGGATATCATCAAGCGAGCCATGATTGCCGTTGATCGCGCCCTGGCGAGCAGTAAAGTCGATGCCAACGTTGTCATGCAGGTGCACGATGAGCTGGTAGTCGAAGTGCTGGAGAAAGACGTTGCCGCAGTGACTGATTTATTGCGTAGAGAGATGGAGCAGGCGGCTTGCCTTAAAGTACCTCTGGTGGTTGATATTGGCATTGGTGATAACTGCGATGAGGCGCACTGACCAGGTCATAACAGATCTTGCGAGGCAATTTCCTGCTTATTATGGAAGAGGATAGTTTCATTCAAGTCGACCCTAAT
>JBFFVI010000177.1:0-4861 GCA_041570895.1 Gammaproteobacteria bacterium | reverse complement strand
GTTACGATAAAATTGATCAGGTACAGGCGATCATCGAGCAGACGGGTGCTCTGCTTTATACCGAAAAGATGGCTCAGCAGCAGGCAGAACAGGCAATCGCTGAGCTTTCGTGCTTACCCGATTCTGATAACAGAACCTTTCTTGAAAATATTGCGCGCTTATCAGTCTATCGAAGCCATTAAGGCTAAATAAGTTATTGTTTTAGCGCTTTTAAGTGTTAAATATTGGTACAATAAAACATTTCAGATTCTAGTTTTTATTTAATGCAGGTTTTTGTGTGACAAAAGGTACGCTCTTCGTTATTTCAGCAGCATCTGGCGCCGGTAAAACGTCCCTAGTCAAATCCGTGTTGCAGCATGCTTCGGACATCGAGGTGTCCGTATCGCATACCACGCGTGCGCCTCGTGAAGGTGAAGTCGATGGTGTGGATTATCATTTTGTAGATAAAGAAACCTTTCAGGCCATGGTGAATGGCAGTGAATTTATTGAGTCTGCAACGGTATTTGGTAATATGTACGGTACTTCGCGACAGCATATTCAGGAGCAGCTGTTCAAGGGCAAGGATGTCATCCTGGAAATTGACTGGCAGGGTGCACGACAGATCAGACAGCTGATGAATGACTGCCGGACAATCTATGTCGTGCCGCCATCGGTAGCGGCATTGCGTGAACGCCTGACCTCGCGAGGTCAGGATGATGAATCAGTTATCAATCAACGTATGCAGGAAGCGATAAGTGAGATGTCGCATTACGTGGAGTTTGATTATTTGATCATTAATGATGATTTTGATGAAGCGAGAGATAATCTTGCCGCTATAATTAAGGGTAATCGCATGTTGCATGAGCATCAGCAGCAAAAACATGCGGATTTACTGGCAAAACTTTTAAGTGGCAGTGATTAAATTAGTATTATTTGATCACTGCTTGCAACTATTTAAACGATTAACTTAAAGAAATAACCTGGAGAATAAATATGGCACGTCTAACAGTAGAAGATTGCCTCGATAACGTAGAAAACCGATTTGAACTGGTGCTGGTTGCTGCGCAACGTGCACGCCAGCTGGCTATGGGCGCTGATCCATTAGTGCCTGAAGATAATGACAAGCCAACCGTTTTGGCATTGCGCGAAATTGCAGAGAATTTAATCAATAAAGAAATTCTTGCGGCGCCAGAAGAAACAGCGATGGATGATATCGAAGCGATGATCGAGGGTGATTTATCTGCAGAGCTTGAGGCCAGCCTTAAGGCTAGTCTTAAAGACAACTTATAAGCACTCTGTTGGAATTAATTATGGGCGCATCAGGCACATATCACGTGTGTTTGATGCGCCCATTATTTTGCCTGACTGGTCTATGTTGATCTAGCTCGATGAGCAAGATAATTTCAAAAGATAGCGTTGCACCTGAAGAGGAAGAACGATTTTTAATTTCTGATCTTTGCGACCTGATCGGAGAATACATGGATCAGGAACAGGTGAAAGAAGTTTATCGCGCCTATCTCTTTGGCGCGCAGGCACATGAAGGGCAGCTCAGGATCTCTGGCGAACCCTATATCTATCATCCTATCGCGGTCGCTCGCATCCTGGCACAGATGCATATGGATGTTAAAAGTATCATCGCATCGATATTGCATGATGTTTTAGAAGATACCCCGGCTACCAGAAAATTAATCGAACGTGAATTTGGTAAAGACGTTGCGCATCTGGTCGATGGCGTCAGCAAATTAACCCATATTAAATTTAAAAATAAGATCGAGCAGCAGGCAGAAAATATACAAAAAGTTTTGCTGGCGATGGCGCAGGATATCCGAGTCATCATGATCAAGTTGGCAGACCGTTTGCATAATATGCGGACACTGGGATCATTGAGACCGGATAAACGTCGACGCATCGCCCAGGAAACGTTGGAGATATATATCCCTATCGCTAACCGGCTGGGCATCTATACTATCCGCCATGAGCTGGAAAACCTGGTGTTTAAAGCGATCCATCCTATACGTTATGAAGTGCTCGAGCATGCCGTTGACAAAGCCGGTGGTCACCGTAAAGAATTGATCGATAAGATTAACCAGGCGCTGGGATCAAGACTGGTTGAGATGTCGATTGACTCGAATATCGTCTCACGTAAAAAACATCTGTTTAGTGTCTATAACAAAATGAAAGACAAGCACCTTCCGTTTAAGAAGGTGCTTGATGTATATGCTCTGCGAGTTTTGGTCGATTCCGTTGATGACTGTTATCGTGTACTGGGTATCGTACATAACCTGTTTAAACCGATACCCGGTCGTTTTAAAGACTACATTGCCATTCCCAAAAGTAACGGTTATCAGTCACTGCATACTGCACTGTATGGGCCGCATGGAATTCCTATGGAAGTACAGGTGCGAACGCGGGAGATGGACAAGTTTGCCGAAAGTGGCATCGCTGCGCACTGGTTATATAAGTCGCCTGATGAAAAAGGCGAGATCACCGCGCATGCTCGGGCACGTGACTGGTTGACCGGTATTTTAGAAATGCAGCAGTCAGCTGGGGACTCGCTGGAGTTTCTGGAAAACGTTAAAGTCGATCTATTTCATGATGAAGTTTATGTTTATACGCCGGATGGCGACATCATGAAGTTGCCACGAAATGCCACGCCCGTTGACTTTGCTTATGCGGTGCACACAGATATTGGAAACTGCTGTGTGGCTGCAAAACTCGATCATAGTTTTGTACCATTGAATACGCCACTATACAGCGGCCAAACGGTAGAGATCGTCACCTCGCCGAGTTCACATCCTAACGCGGCCTGGTTAAATTATGTGGTGACTGCCAAGGCCAGGAGCAATATACGAAACTACCTGAAGAACATGCAGGCTGATGAAGCCATGTCGCAAGGTCGACGATTGCTGGAGCGTTGCTTAAAACCATTGGGTATGCGTCTCGATGATGTTAAACAGGAAAATATTGAAACGGTATTGAATGAATATGGTTTTAGTGAAATCAGTGAATTGCTAGAAGACGTTGGTCTTGGCAATCGGCCGCCAAGCCTGGTAGTAAGACGGCTGGTCCCAGAGCGTACTTCTGATGGTGAATCGGAAGAGACCAAAGAGATGCAATCACAGTCTGCACTGGCTATCAGCGGTACTGAAGGCATGGTGGTATCTTACGGGCGTTGCTGTTACCCGATACCGGGTGATCAGATCGTTGCCAAATTAAGTAAAGGTCGCGGAATAGTCGTACATCGAGACAGCTGTAAAAACCTTGAGGCTCCAGGTAAGCGTGAGCATTCAGATAAATACATCGATGTGCATTGGGCGGAAGATGCGAGCGGTGATTTCATCTGTGAGATAAAGCTGGAAATTGAAAATAAATCAGGTCTGTTAGCAAGGACGGCAACGGTGGTTTCCGACGCTGGTGCAGATATCGAAAATGTTTATATGGAAGATCGTGATGGTTTTTCGATGAACCTGTTCTATCTGATAAAAGTATCTGATCGCGACCATCTGGCAAAACTGATGCGGCGTCTACGCAGGATATCAAGTGTTATGCGAATAACGCGCCTGTAATAACACATAAAAGTACTATCGTTAATATAAAGAGTTGATCATGGCAAAAGAAATAATTTTTACTGACAAAGCGCCGCAGGCAATCGGTACCTATTCACAGGCAGTTAAAGTCGGCACGGCAGTTTATCTGTCGGGTCAGATTCCGTTGATTCCAGAAACCATGGAAATGATCGAGGGTGACATCAAGTTACAGATACATCGCGTGTTCCAGAATTTACTGGCGGTGGCAAATGCTGCCGGCGGCGATTTATCGGACGTGGTGAAGTTAAATATATTCCTCACCGATCTGTCTGATTTTCCGCATGTTAATGAAGTCATGGCTGAATATTTTCAACAGCCGTACCCTGCACGCGCGGCAATCGGCGTCGCGGCGTTACCAAAAGATGCCGGTGTGGAGATGGATGCCATCATGGAGCTTTAATGTTCTTTTATGGCCCAGTGCAGAATTAAACACATCAATGGATGATGAAAAAACAGAAAGTTTCGAGTACCAGTCGGTACAGGTGCTCAAAGGAGTAGGCCAGGCCGTTGCAGAAAAACTAAAACGTCTGGAAATTTATAACGTGCAGGATGTGCTGTTTCATCTACCGATGCGTTATGAAGATAGAACAAAGTTAACCGCTTTAGGTTCTTTGCAGATCGGTCAGCAGGCACTGGTCGAAGGTGTCGTCGATCATAGTGAAGTGAAGTTTGCCGGCCGTGGTCGTCGCAGCCTGTTGTGTTATCTTTCAGATAATACTGGCGCAATCGTTTTACGTTTTTTTAATTTCAATAAATCACAGCAAAATAATTTAACCGCTGGCACCAGGCTGCGCTGTTTTGGTGAGGTGAAACGCGGTGCTACGCGGCTTGAGATAATCCATCCCGAATATCAGATCATCCAGTCGGAACATGTCGATATAGAGCAGTCGTTAACCCCGGTATATCCTAAAACCGAAGGCGTGCATCAAACTTTGCTAAAAAAAATTTCTGATCAGGTGTTGAGTAAAATAAATCAGGGACAGTTAGTTGACTGGTTGCCTGAACAGGTAAAAGCTGAGTATCAGTTTACCGATCTGGTAACTGCGGTATCCAGTGTGCATCGGCCAGATAAAAATGAAAATGTGTTTGCGCTGAACCAGAGTAAAACTAAAGCGCAGCAGCGTCTGTTATTTGAAGAGCTGCTGGCACACCAACTAAGCCTGTTGCTGGCGCGTCGTAAAATAAAGCAGACCAGGGCGATAAAATTATCGGTCAGCAAGGCAGAATATTCATCGTTTATCGATAGCCTGGCGTTTGACCTGACCCAGGCTCAGCAAAAAGTCATCGCTGAGATC
>JBFFVI010000176.1:0-4868 GCA_041570895.1 Gammaproteobacteria bacterium | reverse complement strand
CTTTTGCCGTTATCTCTGGTTTATGCTCTGTGTGGCAGGTGACACATTTCAGCGCATCGATATTTGCCAGCAGCTCCGCGTTGCGCGGGTCTTTAAATTTTTTCGACGGGTGTGAATCAAACGGTTTAACTCTTTCTTTGCCATGACAGTCAACACATCGCTGTTGTAAAACTTCACCGCCAGCAAAAGCATCAACATGACAGGAATCACACGCGTCTGCTAGCTGATGATGTCCGAGACTCAAGTCTCCCGGCATAAATATCGTTTTATCTGCAGTATCAGAAAGCATCGCGTAGCCTAACCAGGCGGCAGCTAGTGTCGTTAGCACTATCCACATAAACCACTTGATTGCTGTTTCACTAAAATTCATGAGTGCGCTCTACATATCATCCTAAAAGTAGTATGTCTTTAAGACATGAAAACCCAGCAAAACAGGCAATGACCAGAACAGCAGCAGATGTACTTTGTTCCATAGCTTGCGTTTTTTTTTCGCCATCGCGGGCACCATATGATGTTCTGTTGCGACTACCGTACTGGCATTTGCGCCAGCCACTGCCAGCAATAAAAAATTCATCAGCAGCAGCAAATTGAGTTCGCTGCCAAAACGAAATCCTGTATGTACGATGAGCATCACCAGTGCAGCTATGCCTAGTACCACATGTGACATCCGCCACAGGTCATAATCACCGATGCTAAATTTTGCTACACGTTTACGCAGCGAAACGATAAGGCCGATAACGACAAGGCCAAGAATGCTGAAGCCGCTAATCTGTTTTAATAACGAGTCGCGCCACAGCAAATCCCAGCGGATATCATGTTGCACACTGCTGGCATATGGCACGCGCCAGATGAAAAAGAATAAAACGGCGAGTGTAAACGTCAACGCCGATAAACTTAACAGTCCCCGCCATGCGCGCACCGGTTCAGCCTTTACCTCGTCACCAATCAATTCAGCCAGCAAAGGCTTGCATGAACCGCAGACACTGCCAGCACGTGTCATCATTGTTAGGCAGGCGACATTCTCGCAGCCGTTATTAACCGCGTGACTCAAACGTCCCCGTGTTACTCCGGTACAGTTGCACACCGTGGCTGACGCCGGCCAGGTAGAAACATCAATGTCCTCGGCATTGCCCCAGATATTGCCTGATGATTTAAACCTGAGTATGTGCCAGAACCAGACCTTGCGTTTTTCCTGGATAGCTTCATTGACCAGAGCGCTCTCATGCCACTCACCAACAGCAATGGCGCCGATGATGCGGTTACCGAAGACCCGGATCTTTCGATATAACCCGTCTTCTTCATCGCGGTACACATACTCACGGATCGATGCACCCGACTCCTCGTCGACACCGTTACGACCGGCACTGAACACTGCTTTCGACATCACCTTCAGCTGCGTGCAGCTGATCGAACCGGCGTACTGCGCATTGCCTCCTGTCAATCGTTCAGCTAGTACTGACGCCTGTTCAAAACCAGGTTTTACCAGACCATAAACATTATCCTCATGTTCTGCGCATTCCCCGATGGCATAAATATTTTCTTCTGACGTCTGCAGATAATTGTTTATCCGTATGCCTTTACGGCATACCAGGCCTGCATCTCGCGCCAGTGAGATATTCGAACGAACACCGGCTGCGACTATGACTGTGTCGCAGGCAATATTGACTCCGCTGCGTAACGTTATTCCTTCGACGAGCTCATTGCCGGTCACGCTGACAACACTGTCGTCGAGTATTATGTTGATACCAGAGTCTTTAATATAACGTTCAAGATACGCAGCACCCTGTTCATCAAGCTGCTGCGCCATCAACCACTTGCTGTGCTCTATGATGGTTATCTCGGTGTGATATTTTTGCATCGCACGTGCGGTTTCAAGACCGAGCAGACCACCACCGATGACGACGGTGTGGCGGGTACGAAGTTTTCTGGATAACAATTCATCCGCTTCGCTTAAAGTGCGAAAGGTGTATACACCTCTATAATGTCTGTTGCCAAACATCGGTATGAACGGTGTCGAACCTGTTGCAATAATTAATTTTGAATAACGTTGGATGCAGCCACTTGCATCTGTGACCGTCTTCGACTTTTTATCTATCCACTCGACAGCACAGTTATAACGATACTCGATGTTTGATTGTTTCGAGCCTGATTCATCGATGAGCAGCGCATCACGGTAGAGTTCACCTGCAAGGTAGTCTGAAAGCCGCACCCGGTTATATGGCTGCACCGGTTCACTACCATATATGATAATCGGACCATCATATTCTCGCTCGCTTAGCTCGCGCACAAACTGCATGCCAACCGGACCCGTACCGACAACAATGATTGCCTCTGCCTGAGCATCTATGCAAACATCATCGTCTGCAGAGTGTTGCTCAGCCGTTATTATATTTTCTAAACTTACGCTCATAATAATAATGCAAAAAAAATGGCGCTTACTTACGAAAAAATCTCGTAGGTAAGCGCCATTGCTCGGTGTTTTAAATAACTATCATAAATAGCTATCTAGTAAATTGTAATCATCAAACCGGCCGCCATTGGCCAGTCCACTATTATTAGATAAGCATAGACTGTGCCAACATTATATTATCTATGTAAAGCACCGATTGTTAACTGGTACGATTGGTTCTATTTTAAAACCTGCACCACACAGGCACGAAAATAAACTAATTGCACCAGAAGAGCGCAAAGATTTTTATAACCAGTTAAACAAAACATTAAAAGCAAAGCTTGTCTATGAGGTACACGCGCCTTTGCCAAACCAGAAACTCATATCTTTTTCAAGAAACTCATGAGCAGGCATATAATGTGAGCCGTCGCAGGAAAAATTTAGTCCGACGACTCCATTCATTATATTGATGGATGCCGCACGCAGGTAGATCGTTTCATCCGCTTCTCTCAACAATTTAAATGCCTTAAGTACATTGTGCACCATTCCCCGTGTTGCCACCGCTGCCTCAGGGTACTGTGTTTTTTCATAGACGAGACAGACTTTTGGATTAATGATCTCATCCAGCACATGAAGGCGATAATGATAAGGGTCGCTGTAGGGCCATAAGGTTGCACGTGAACTTGAAAAATGCAGCTTGGCATGGAAGATACCCTGATCGGTCATCAATGATTCAACGACGTCGAGAACTTCATCAATGTGCTCATCCATCTCACTGCGCGTTCGCGTCTGCTGAAACAGGGTGCCTCGAATCGAAGGATCCCCCTTGATCTGCCGCCATTCATGCGCCTGGATCTCGTTGACATTTTTTAATGGCAGGTCTTTTAAACCAAAGTCTGCGGCGACATGACCGATCGTTTCATGATTTAGCCTGACACCATATAAAGCGGTGATACAGGGTTTACGTGTGTGTTTATCGATATATACGTCACTGAGTATCATTTGGCTTTTATCACCGGCATCGAAGCTCATAAGGTACGGCCGATGAGAAAGGTCCTGGCCGATTATGCTATCGTCTACAACTGCATCAGATATATTGCTGCTGTACTGCATACCGCTCATATCTACGGCATACAACAGTCGGCAACGATGATCTGTTTTGTTCGCCAGATATTCTTTTAACTGTTGATCCAGCGCTTGTCTGTCATGCCAGTTTTCCGCACAGATAGCTGCCAGCTGGCTCATAGGGTCAAGCAATAAACCTTCGATAAAACTGCGTTGTTTATTTATTGATTTTTCAAGCCAGTCCATTCTTCACCAGTCGCCTCTAGGTTATTACTGTTACCGCCACCAGTTAATCAAAAAATATTTATTTATTGCGAGTACATTAATGCCACTTCTGAAACTGCTTTTTTATACCAGGATTTCAGCCGCTGAAATAATCTGTTCGGCTATTTCACCGATACGTTTGTTGTGGTTCATCGCCAGTTTACGTAGTGCGCTATAAGCCTGATCCTCGCTCAGGCTTTTTGTCTTCATGATGATGCCTTTCGCTTTATCGACATTTTTACGCTCGTGCAAGGCATTCTTCGTCTGCAATAACTCGCTCTTCAAACTTTGCTGCTCTTCGAATCTTGCCCGGGCAACACCGATCAATGATCCTAATCGTTCAGGGTCATGACAGTCGACAACATAGGTCGAGGCACCCGCTTTAACTGCAGCGTTGATAGACTCTGTATGTGCATCACGAGTAAAAATAATCATCGGTGTAGGTCGTTTTTCGCTAACTGCCCGCATCTGCCGTAGTAACATGCGATCGATCTCGTCACTGACAAAGATCAAAACATCAGGGCATAAGGGTTTTACATATTGGCTGACGTCATCATTTGATTCGATGAATTTCAAAATGCGATAATCTGACTTTGTCGCTACGCGTATCAACGGCTGTGTACTCTCCACACAATCTGCAATAAAAATTATGTCCATACTCACTGGCTGCTGTTGTATTAGTTAATAACTAACAAATTAAATTGCAATTAGCATGCCAGCTATCAGGCGGGATTTTTTAAGCTTAATCTGTCATCTTTGACTGCTGTCTGCACCGTATCTATACACTCTGCATGATTTATGCACCTGATCCGTGCATCGATCCGCGGTGATGCCGCTTATCTGGCTGTTTTTTCTGTTGGCACAATAGTTGCTGTAACACCTTTGAAATACAACGTCGTATTTCTTCTGATCATTGCTGATCCTCCACATCGAAGTAACAATCGAATTTAATCACTGCAGAAATATCACGCTTATTTTCTGTGTACCTATAAATGTTAGGAGAAACAATGTTAAGCCACTTCGGATAAATATGATTTAACCGCTCATATTCTCAAAAGACACAAGCAAACTCTGGTTACAGGATGAAATAAAGATTTAATCCGTCGATAGATCAGTTATACAGGGAAGAGACTCCTCAATGCCATGGATG
>JBFFVI010000175.1:0-4870 GCA_041570895.1 Gammaproteobacteria bacterium | reverse complement strand
TTTGTTGAAGCGACGTTAACCAGCTCATCTTTACCAGCGGAGATGATCACGTTTGAGATTACCGAAAGTGCGGTCATGTCTGACCCTGACAGTGCATTAAAAACATTGCAGCAGATTTCGAAGCTGGGCGCGAAAATATCAATCGATGACTATGGCACCGGTTTTTCGTCGTTGCAGTATTTAAAAATATTACCGATAAACGAGATCAAGATTGATAAATCATTTGTAACCGATATGGTTGACTATGAAAATGACGCTGTCATCGTTCGTTCGATAATCGATCTTTCGCATAACCTGGGATTAAGTGTCGTGGCTGAAGGAGTGGAAACACAGGATGTCTACGATATATTAGAAATTTTACGCTGTGATGTAATTCAGGGCTATCATGTTTCTCGCCCCATAACCTCTGAGAAACTTGAAGAGTGGTTGATGCAGTACACCAATGATGCCGTTAGATCTAAATTGGATAACGTTACCTATATCTATCAGTAAGTCCTTTAGTACGGTGATAGTGTTGGGCATTAAATGGTCAGTAATGTATTTATATAATGAAGGGCTTACCTGTCCATGATTCTGCATAATGTATATTATGTTAAATAGCAGATAGAGCTGGTACCCTTTAAGTATTTTAGAAACGATATTTAAAACGTGATGTTGTTTCTACTTATGTTGCATAAGCTATTGTATTTATTTGTTATGCACTTCTGTGAAGCGATAACTATTTAAAAGCACGAATACAATTTGTTATTGCCGCTTACAACCCTGCGCTTTCGAGTTACGTGTTTCTGTTTTTGATACGTTGTTCTTTGTAGTAGTTAATCAATCCATTGGTCGAGCTGTCATGCAGACTGGTGGTATTATCTTTATCCAGCTCTTTGAGTATGCCTGAAGCCAGTTGTTTACCCAGTTCGACACCCCATTGGTCGAATGAATTGATATTCCAGATAATGCCCTGAACAAAAATCTTGTGCTCATACAGTGCAATCAGTGAGCCCAGTGTTGCCGGATTTAGCCTGTTGAACAGAAAAGTACTGGTCGGACGGTTACCGGGAAAGATCTTATTCGGCAGTAATGCTCGTATCGCGTCTTCATCAAGCCCCGACGCTTTTAGTTCGGCATAGGCTTCCTGCTCGGTTTTGCCCTTCATCAGGGCTTCGGTCTGGGCGAAGACGTTAGACATCAGCGCCCGGTGATGCCTGGCGATACAGTGGAAATTAGCTACCGGTGCCAGGATGTCTGCCGGCACCAGTTTTGTACCCTGGTGCAATAGCTGGAAAAAGGCATGCTGTGCTGCGATACCGATCTCACCAAACAGTACCGGACCCGTGGTGTAATCAACAACCTGTCCCTGGCGGTCGATGTATTTACCATTACTTTCCATATCTGCCTGTTGCAGATAGGCGGGAAACTTATGCAGATGCTGATCATAAGGCAGCACGGCAGTTGTCTGTGCATCAAAGAAGTTGTTATACCAGATGCCTAACAGTGCCATGGTGACAGGAATATTCTCCTGCATCGGTGCATTTCTGAAATGCTGGTCAGCTTCAAAAGCGCCGTTGAGCAGTTCGTCAAAATTATCCTGACCGATAGCGATAACGATAGGCAGACCAATCGCTGACCATAAGGAGTAACGGCCACCGACCCAGTCCCACATGCGAAAGATGTTCGCTTCGCTGATGCCGAATTCTCTGGCAGCTTTGGTATTGGAGGTAACGGCTGAGAAATGTTTGTCGATATGGTTATCATCGCCTACTTTATTTACATGCCATTCTCGCGCGGTTTCAGCATTGACCATGGTGTCCTGTGTGGTAAAGCTTTTTGATGCGATGATGAAAAACGTGGTCTCCGGATTGAGGAACTCCAGCGTGTCATGGATATGATTTTCATCGACGTTAGAGACAAAATGCATGTTTAGATCATGCAGAGCGTATGGTCTTAGTGCTTCGGTGACCATCAGTGGACCTAGATGTGAGCCACCGATACCTATATTGACGACATCGGTAATCGGCTGATTGAAATAACCTCGCCATGATCGTGTACGAATGGCTTCTGCCAGTATTTTTACACGTTCATATTCTTCGCGTATTTCGGGCATGACATCGACGCCATCGATGATGATGGCTTCGCCGCTTTTATTTCTTAGCGCGGTATGTAAAACCGCCCTGTTTTCACTATGGTTAATCGGTTCACCATCGAACATCTTCGTGATCCACTCGCTCACCTGACACTGATCGGCCAGATGAAAAAGATGATCCATGGTTTCGCTATTGATGATGTTTTTAGAATAGTCGAAAAGGATGTCGTTTAACTTTAAAGAAAACTTATCAAATCGCTCTGGGTCTTCAGCAAACATGTCACGCATATGCGCATGCTTTATCTCGGAAAAGTGTTGTTCAAGTTTTTTCCAGGCGGCTGATTGTGTTAAATGTGACATAGATATATCTTGATAATGTTTGTTAAATTCGATAGTAGCATTGTGTCATAGTATCGTATGACTTTGCGTAGTCAGATATTGATTTATATCAATAATACTTTTTAATATATGATTGAAACTTAAAAGTTAAAGATGGTTTCCCACAATTTTTTGAGAGGCATAATAAATGACAGCTAAGGCCGTAACCACAACCTACGTTTACTCATTCAAAGATGGTGACGGCAAGAACAAAAAGCTGCTCGGAGGTAAAGGTGCCAACCTCTGTGAGATGACTCAGATCGGTATCAATGTGCCGCCGGGTTTTGTCATCAGTACCGATGCATGTCTTAATTATCTCGATACTAAAAATCAGGATCTACCCGCGGAGCTGATGGCTCAGGTGCGTGAACAGATCGAGGCTCTCGAACAGGACACTGGCAGGGGTTTTGGTGATGCCGATAATATGTTGCTGTTGTCAGTGCGTTCGGGCTCTGCTCTGTCGATGCCCGGCATGATGGATACCATCCTCAACCTGGGATTAAATGCAAAAACGCTTCCCGGACTGATTAATCAGACTGGCAATGAACGTTTTGCCTGGGACGCTTATCGGCGATTCATACAGCTGTTCGGTAAGGTTGCTCTCGGTATTGCCGATGAAAAATTCGATAAACCATTTGATGCCATAAAAAAGCGTGAAGGTTTCACCGATGATACACAACTCTCAGCAGATCACTTCTGTGAGGCCAGCGGTATATTTCTTGAGGTAGTACACAGTGAAACCGGGCAGCCATTTCCCGAAGATGTCTACCAGCAATTACAGCTCTCTATCAAGGCGGTGTTCAATTCCTGGCTAGGTAAGCGAGCGATTGATTATCGTCGTGAATTTAAGATTACTGCAGACAAGGCCAATGGTACGGCAGTCAATATACAGACCATGGTGTTCGGTAACATGGGTGATGACTGTGCTACCGGTGTCGGCTTTACGCGCAATCCCGGTACCGGCGAAAATGTGATGTTTGGCGAATTTCTCATCAATGCCCAGGGCGAAGACGTGGTCGCCGGCATACGCACACCAAAACCGGTGCACGAACTGGATAATGTCATGCCGCAGATGTACAAAGAACTGGTGGTTCTGCGTGACCGACTGGAAGAGCATTATCGTGAAGTGCAGGATTATGAATATACCATCGAAAAAGGTGTGCTCTATTGTCTGCAGACCCGTGACGGAAAAATGAATGCCACCGCGCGCGTGCGGACCTCGCTGGAGATGACCAAACAAGGTCTGATCACACGTGACCAGGCACTGTTGCGCATCGATCCCGAAGAGCTGGAGCAGCTGTTACACCCTCGCCTTGATCCTGATACCAAACAGCTGCCGATAGCTCATGGTCTGCCCGCCTCGCCAGGTGCAGCTTCCGGCTACATCGTATTTGATGCTGATCGTGCCGAGCTGGCGCGTGAAGAAGGTGAAAAAGTTATCCTGGTACGTGAAGAGACCAAACCGGAAGATATCCACGGATTTTTTGCTGCCCAGGGCGTGTTGACCAGCCGCGGCGGTAAAACCTCGCATGCGGCAGTGGTCGCGCGAGGTATGGGTAAACCCTGTGTTGCGGGGGCGGAAGGTATCGAGGTCGACGTAGAAAAACACATGGCTAGCGTCGGTAACACCGTGTTGCATGAAGGCGACATCATTACCATCGATGGTGCTAATGGCAATGTCTATCTCGGCGAGATCGATACGGTTCCACCTGTGTTCTCTGATGAGCTGCGCACCCTCCTCGGCTGGGCCGATGAAATCGCCAGCCTGAAAATCATGAGTAATGCAGATACCGTCGAGGCAGCGACGAAGGCGTCAGACTATGGTGCCATGGGTATCGGTCTGTGCAGAACAGAGCGAATGTTTAACGCTCAGGATCGCTTGCCGCTGGTTATCGACATGATCCTGGCAAAAGACAAAGTCGAGCGCCAGAAAACTCTGGATATGCTGCGTCCGGTACAGAAAGCTGACTTCAAAAGTCTGTTCAAGATAATGGCGCCCAGACCGGTGACCATACGTTTACTGGACCCACCTATCCACGAATTTCTGCCCAGTGAAAAACAGCTCGAGCAGGAGATCAAACATCTCAGACGTCTCAGAGAAACGGTTGAGGGTGTCAATGATCTGATGAACACCATGCATTTGCTCAAGCGCAAAGCGGATGTCAAAGAGATGCCTAAACCTTTTGCTCCGGGTGGCAGAGAACTGGTGGAGTCTGCGATCGCCAAGAAACAGCAGATGCTGGTAAAGGTACGTGAACTGTTCGAGGTTAATCCGATGCTGGGGCATCGCGGTGTGCGACTGGGTATCACTTACCCGGAGATCTACGAGATGCAGGTGCGTGCAATACTGGAAGCGGCAGCCGAATGCTGCAAGGAAGGATTTGAAGTGTATCCGGAAATCATGGTGCCACAGGTGTG
>JBFFVI010000174.1:0-4887 GCA_041570895.1 Gammaproteobacteria bacterium | reverse complement strand
GCAGGCTGCTGGTTACTTCCTGGATGCGTGAATCAGGATGGTCGTCACGTAATTTCTTGATACCTGAAATAAAACTCGGCCATGGGCCGTTTTCAAGCTCGTCAAGCATGGGGGTTTCATAAATCTTCTTGGCCATGGAATTTCTCCTGTCTGCCGCTATGGTTATGTCAGTAATATACTGGTTGATTTGGTACTTAGGGATGGAGATTCTAGTACCAATCTATTTTTTTAACAATATCCCAGTGATGTAATTTCACTACACTGGGGCTTTTAAATTTGTGGGACGAAGTTTAGGTGTCGTTGCCACTCTGTAGAATCCTACGCATGGGAGGGTTGGCAAAATATGGTTTATCCCCTATGGGATAGCGGTTTTTGTTCCTGCCCCGACGATTCGTTATTATATATAATAAAATCAGTTACATAGTTGTAATTAAGTAATGTCTAATATGGTTCTCTAGTTCAGACATATATATAATGTATAAAATGATAAATATTACCCGCCGATGGTGGTATTGTGAAGTCTGGCATTATTAGGCATGATTTCACGCACAAAAGATCAGCATTGTTGTGAGATAGTACCCTATGCAGCCACAAGTTAACCCGTCAATGATAACAGATTCGCCTTTTAGTCTAAATAATGACCACGCTTATTCACAGTGGCGTGACCTTAAGTTGCGCTATCAGCGACCGGAAGCAAGTGATCTGCTGGTGAAGATAAAGGATCCCTACCGCTTGACTGCTGTAGAGAAGGCGGCAATTATCAGGCGCTGTGATGATTTTAATATGGCGATTTACCAGTTGAGTAATGCCGATATTCAGGACAAATCACTGGTGCACGCGCTTGGTAAGCAGCTTGGGCTGACTGCGCTCGATGCAAATATACGTGCGGATGAAGACAGCGTAACTAGCCTGGAAGTGCGCGAACAGGCAGGCAATAAATATATTCCCTACACAAATAAAGCATTAAGCTGGCATACAGATGGTTATTATAATGCTCTTGATAAACAGATTTTTGGCATCATTATGCATTGTGTGAGGCCGGCTGATACAGGTGGGGTGAATTCATTACTCAATCCGGAAAATGTCTACATCGCGTTAAGAGATGAGAATCCGGCCTATATTGAAGCATTGCTGCATCCTGAAGCGATGACCATACCGGATAATGTAGAGGCAGGCAGAGTGATACGTAAGGCTCAGGCAGGACCGGTGTTTATGCTCAAACCTGATGGTCGCCTGCACATGCGTTTTTCAGCACGAAAACGAAACATTGTCTGGCGAGACACAGAAGATACACGGGCTGCAGTTGAGATGATCAATCACCTGATGGCAGATGAAAAAAATGTATTCAAGATAGCGCTCAAAGCAGGACAGGGTATCGTCTGTAATAACGTATTGCATAACCGCAGCGGTTTTACCGACAGTGAGAGCCAAAAACGTCTGATGTACAGGGCGAGATATTATGATGCTGTTGGATGAAAAACAAAACATGATTCACCGCGGAGGTGCAGAGAAAAACTTTGTATATTTGGTGCGCCGAAGGCGCAACCAAAAAAACCTCTGCGTCTCCGCGCTTCTGCGGTGCGCTGAAATCGTTCCAGACGATTTTCAGCATACACTCCATCCGTGGAGATAATATTATAATTTTTTAGAGGTCTAATAAATGTTGTGGTTAAGTGAAGTAATGATTCAGAATCCGGATATGGAAAATTTTGAGCAGTTGAAAGATGAGCTCAAAAAACGCGCAGCAGCGGGTGAGCTGTTTTTTCGTATGGACGTGAAACCGCAGTTTGCAGACACTCCGGCAGACTGGGAAGACAAACTGGAAGCGGCGTTTACCTCAAAATGGTAGCAGTGGTTAACAATAGGTAGGTATGTAGTAGATGTACTGGCAAGAAGACGATAAAAAAAATGACATCAGCACCTCTGACCAGGTGGTTGATGTCAGTTTCAAGATTGATTGCAAGCAGATTCCGACCTGTCACGCCTGGGAATTGTCGCAAGCGTTATACCAGGCGATGCCCTGGATAAAAGATGAGCCCGAGTTGGGGATTCATCAGATTCATGGTGCGGCCTCGGGCAACGGTTGGGAGCGTCCTCCTGATGGTGAGCTGATTCATCTTTCCAAACGTACGCGTATGCATCTGCGTATTCCGACATCACGTGTTGCGGATGCAAATGAGCTGGTTGGAGAAACATTGGACGTTGCCGGGCATGCGATAACTGTTGGCAACATGACGAGTAAATCCATCGATCCATTCACCACGCTTTTTGCTCGATACATCGTAGCCTCGGCTGATATGAGTGAAGATGAGTTTCTGCAATGGGTGGTTGCTGAACTGTCAGCACGTGACATTCAGGCGCGTAAGTTACTGTGTGGAATAGGGCATGAATTTGAAGCTAATGGTGAAAAAATAGAGACACGAAGCCTGATGATTGCGGACCTTGATAAAGCAGCATCCATCGTGCTGCAGGAAAGGGGTATAGGGCCGCATCGCCATTTTGGCTGCGGTATTTTTATTCCTCACAAAGGTATTAAAGCGGTTGGTGAAACCGAAGATAAGTCACATTTTTCAGGTGCTTGAATAATATTATTAATGTAAATTATAGTTATAGGTTTTGATTTTAATTTATTTTCTATGTAATGGGTGATAACAAACTACCCCATTAGAAATACTGGATATAAGCAGTTTATTCAGCTATTATCTGCGCCAATTTTTTACTATACATTCAAAGGTGAAATAATCATGGCAGCACTTGATTCAGTAGATAGAACCGCAAACGGCTACCTGGAAAACATTGCAGATTGGAACGAAGAGATAGCCGCAGAAATCTTCGCCGAAGAAGGCATTGAGCCTACCGAAGAGCACTGGGATACAGTTAGATATGTACGTCAGGAAGTTCTGGATGGTAATGAACCGAATGAGCGCAGCATCATGAAAGCCATGGGTAAACTTTGGGGTCGTAAAGTGTCTTCCAAGGAAATGTACGAAAAGTTTCCTGGTATGCCATCAAAGCAGGGTCTAAAAATCGGCGGTTGCCCACAGAGTACTCGTAAGGGCGGTTATTAATAATAGATTGGTTTTATCCTTGTATTCGTTCTTCCCATTTGTAGATATATGGGTAAGATATGCCACAGGCTAAAATTCTAAAATTAAGCTAATTTAAGAATATAGATAAGAATTTATTGGATCATGTCAATGGTCCGTTCACACATAAAAGGTGAGAAACATGAGCAGCAAACAAGAATTAATTAAAGAAATGCTAGAAATGCAGAAAAAGTTTTCTAGTTACGAGCAGGCAAACGGTGTAGATCCACAGGAATATTTCACACCAGAAGCTGGTTCTGAATTAGACGGATATCGCGCTAAATATCAGGAACTGGCTAATAAAGTTGTTGATATGGCTCATGAAGAAGCTGGTTCTGAGCGTTAGACTTTAGAACTGATTTCTACCAAAAAAGCCGCGACAATGTCGCGGTTTTTTTTATCTCATCGTCGATCATTCAGATATAAGGCGCTAGACCATACAACGCCAGAATAAATATCGACATAAAAATAATGGCTAAAATCATTCCCCTTGTTTCGCTTTCAGCAGTATTTTTTGGTTTCATTTATTATTTCCCTTAAGTTATATTGAAGATTAACTCATAATGGTCTTCCTATATAAAAGCCTGTAACCATTATTCAACAAAATCTTTTTGACTTTGTCTCGAATAAGTAATTTCTACGCGATAATTGTACGTATTAGCCCTGTTACATAGCAATAAGGGGTTTCCCCATATTTTATACATCATGCAATCAATGCTCTTATTTACCATAGCTGTGGTATGGTCCTTAATTATGTCTCGTGCTATGCAGGCTTGGAATAGAGCTAAATCAGGCAATCCCTGATAGTAAAATCACTCATAAAGTAAATAAAATTGTTTTGTATTGTTGCGTTGCAGTCCAGGTCTGTTTTAGTTCTGGCAATCATCGGGGGGCATCAGTAAATGAAATATCAAGATACTGAATCAGTAGAACACCGCTACAGCGAACGCGTACCATTACGTCAGGATGTCTGGATAATGCACGGTGGCCGTAAGCTGGGGCCTTACCGCACTCGCAATGTCTGCCGCGACGGCATATTTATCGAGCATCATGATGCTGAACTGTACCCCAATGATATGCTTAAAGTGGTGTTATGTGCTGATAAAAACGAAAACTCGCAAGAACCGATAGATGTCATCGTGACTCACCGTTCCAGTGATGGTATTGGAGTGCTTGCATCTAAATATCATGTCGATCTGGAGAAGTCTTTGCAAATATCTGAGGACGCTATCAAAGAAACTATCCATAAGTCGTTCCTGGCGAATAAAGACCATGAAAAAAAACTGCTGCTTGGGCGGTCCAGGCATAAAATTAATCCGACGGACGAAGCCGAAGTACTGGTAAGTAAGGACGATTTATCCAGTCAGGTAACGGTGACTGTCAGGGCGGGCCGTGTGCTCGATCTGCGTGCAGTCGAGCTGATGCGCAACGCCAGCATATTTGCCAAACGCTATAATGCGGCAGGCATCACTGTCGATCTGTCTCGTACCGATCGCATTCAGGATTCGGGGCTGGCTATGTTGCTGTTGTTGAAAAAGAATCTGGGGCGGAGGATCAAAAATATCAAACTTATCAATGCTGGTCATCTAAGTCATAGTCATCTTGCTTATCTGCCGATATCATTTGAAATTAACTGAGAATATTCCAGGAGAAGAAAATGCCTAAAATTAGCAACAAGCGATCTAAAAAAGCAGGTACTTCAGAACAGGTGAAGGATATAAAGGGTAAAAAACGGCGAGAGATGATCGCGCGCGAAGCCTATCTGCGAGCAGAACAACGCGGTTTTCATGGGGGCGACCCG
>JBFFVI010000173.1:0-4892 GCA_041570895.1 Gammaproteobacteria bacterium | reverse complement strand
GGAGTGGAAATCGATGACTACGTTATCCTCCGATAAGTAATCTAGTTGTTGTAATTTATTTTTTTGTCTTTTCGCTCGACCGTTTTTTCTCGACATAGATACACCTCAGCCTCGGTAGTGGTTAATAAACTTATTTAAATAAATTAAAATTTCTTTTGCCTTTTATTCACCTCGTTTTATTTGTTGTTACCATTAATACAACTTTACAATAAAAATGTAAACCATTTTTTAAATTATTTTCAACATGCTACAAATTAATAAAACAACTGATACAAATATTATATAGCCCTTACCCGATAAACTTTTTTATATTAGACTGAATACATGGGCGAAGAAATAAAATATAGCCATTTCAATAAAGCAGATTATCAGCAGTTTTTCTCTCACCTGGAGAAAGAAACAATGCTGCTAAAAAGCTGGTTTGATAATCATCGGTTTTCTTCTTCCCCGCTGATGGCCGGTTATGAACTCGAGGCCTGGCTAATCAATAAAACCGGGAATCCGGTCGCCATCAATGATGACTTTCTTAGACTTGCAGATAACGCATTATTGAGCCCTGAACTGGCAAAATTCAACATCGAACTCAATGTCGAACCCGAACAGTTATCGAATAAGGTTTTATCAATATTTGAACACAAACTGAATACCTTGTGGCAACAGTGCTCGACTACCGCTGCATCCCTCAACAGTAATATTATCAGCATCGGCATTTTGCCTACCTTAGAGGATAGCGATCTCACGCTAGAGAACTTATCCCTGCTGGATCGATACAGAGCGCTCAATGAACAGGTCTTAAGGCAGCGTAACGGCGTTGAGATTGAATTAAATATTAACGGTCAGGATCACCTGCAGCTAAGCCATAAAGATGTCATGCTGGAAGCCGCCGCAACCTCACTGCAGATCCATATACAGGTGCCACAGGATGTCGCTGTACGTTATTACAATGCCTCCGTTGTATTATCTGCTGCGATGGTCGCTGTCAGTGCAAATTCGCCCTGTTTATTTGGCCAACGCCTCTGGCAGGAAACCCGTATCCCTGTATTTGAACAGGCAGTCCCCACCGGCGGTTACGGCGGAGCAGCTTCAGGTCCCGTGCATCGCGTCAGCTTCGGCTCGGATTATGTACGCAGTTCGCTGTTTGAGTGTTTTCAGGAAAACCTTGAGCACTTCCCCGTTCTGCTGCCCGTGCATTACCAGACCAGTCCTGACGAGGTCAGGCACCTGCGACTACATAATGGCACTATCTGGCGATGGAACCGGCCGTTGATCGGCTTTGATGATGACCAGACACCACATCTACGCATCGAACATCGCGTCTGCGCCAGTGCACCAACAACTATAGATAATATCGCCAACATCGCTTTTTATTATGGCCTGGTACATTATTATGCCACGACTGAAGAAGCCGCTGAAAACGTGATCTCATTTGCTGACGCAAAAAACAACTTCTACCGTGCTGCGCAGCTTGGGCTAAAACATAAAACCAGCTGGTTAGGCAAT
Source organism: Gammaproteobacteria bacterium (assembly GCA_041570895.1). Lineage (GTDB taxonomy): Bacteria > Pseudomonadota > Gammaproteobacteria > SZUA-229 > SZUA-229. Next base: position 3,392 of record JBFFVI010000173.1, on the reverse strand, counting down.
AACACGGAAACATTGCAGAAGATCATCCTGGAGCAACTGCTGATTCAGGCCGAGACCGGCTTATACAAGTTAGGTATCGATCAGGCTGACAGTCGACGTTACCTCTCCATTATTGAACAACGTGTCGAAAATAATAAAACAGGCAGCCAGTGGCAGCTGGACTTTCTTAATGCACATCAAGACAATAGAACTGAACTCACATTAAACTATCTTAGAAACCAGGTAACAGGTCGGCCAGTACATGAATGGGATCTTGAGACAATGCCATGTTAAATGAAATGAACCACATCCCGGACGATTTTCTTAGCGCCAAAGCAGAAGAGCTATACGATATATTAAAAGCACCGACGCTGTTTCATCTTGAAGGCATTAACCCGCAACCATTATTTATCTGCACGCTGTTGCATGGCAATGAGACCACCGGTTTTTATGCCGTTCAACGCCTGTTAAATAAATACAGGAGTAAACCTTTGCCCAGAGCAGTCTCATTATTTGTCGGCAACCTCGCAGCTGCCAAAGAAAATCAACGACGACTAGAGACACAGGATGATTACAACCGTATCTGGCCAGGCAGTCACCATAACGATTCACCAGAAAAAGACATGATGCAGATCGTAAGCAATATCATGAAGAAGAAAAAACCGTTTGCCAGTATTGATATCCATAATAATACAGGTAAAAACCCGCATTACGGCTGCATCAACATCCTCAATCCACACGGGCTGGTGCTGGCCGCAAAGTTCAGCAATATCGCGGTTTATTTCACCGACCCGAAAGGCGTGCAGTCTTCCGCATTTTCAGATTTCTGCCCTGCCGTTGTGCTCGAATGCGGTCAGGCTGGCGACAAGTCTGGCGAAGACCATGCCCTGGCCTACCTGGAAACCATCTTGCAGATGGATGACCTGGCTTCTCAGGAAAGTAATAACCTGAAGCTTTATCACACTATCGCTCGTGTCACGATCCCAAAAACAGTAAGCATCGGTTACTGTAGAGACAACCATTCTTCTGATATTTATTTAAGCGAACCACTGGAAGACAGGAATTTTCACCTTATTCAACCAGGCACGGAGTTTGCTGTTGTCAATTCTACAAAAGAAAAGCTCATCGTGGTCAATAGTGAAAGCCATGAAGATATCACAGATGAATATATCGAGAGAAAGAACGATAAGCTGCTTTTTAAAAAGCCGATTACACTAGCGATGTACACTACCAGTGAAAAAGCTATAAGACAGGACTGCGTTTGCTACCTGATGGAAGAACTCCATATCGGTTAACTATTTTACGATGATCTCATAAAAAACATTACCATGATCTATATCTCGCACACCGTACATCTTGCCCTGTTTTTCAAAAAATCGATAACGATAAGTTCTTACACCATCAGTAGCAACCATGGTATCTTCCGAAACGGTTAATTCAGGCTCACCTTCGAGTGGTGGCGCCCTGGCCAGTAACCTGGTATCAAGAAAATAAGCAGACTTAGCACTCTTTACTGCCTCAGATTTCCTGCTCTCTACGCTATCAGCATCTGTTTCAATACGTGTGGAATGAGATACTGCTTCAGTCTCGATATCTCGAACCTCGACCTGATGTTGCTTCAACAGCTCGATCAATTGCAGCCCCGTCAATTGCACATAACCATCATCGATGAGTTTATCAAGCGTTATAAATGGCGCATCCTCTGCATAAACATGATTAGATAACACTACAGATAATAAAATGCTAATAGCGCAGTTAATAAACTCAGGCGGCCTCATGATGTTAATCCTGTTTAAAGGCCAGCTTGCCACTACCTAAAAACATTACTGCAAGTGCCGACAGTAAATAAAACATCTGCAATTCAACGGCCCAGCCACCATGCTCGGTTAAACTGAAAAAGTCACCCGAATGAGCCAGCAGCAGGGCGACTACCATGTTCAGTACGATGATAAGCCCTCCTATCCTCGCCTGGTAACCGACGATCACCATTATCGGTGCCAGCACTTCGCCGATGTATACCCCATAAGCCAGGAATGCAGGCACACCATTAGCATTTAACATACTGCCAATAAAATCCAGAGACCCCGGATGCATTATTTTTGCGACACCATGAAACAACATGAGCAAGCCAACACACAACCTGATAATCAGTCTGCCAGTATCTGCATTTAACGAAGATAAATTCATCACACACCTATTGTAAAAAAGTAGTTGATCGGCAACCATCGATTAAAAATCCATATTAATCGCTAATAAGCTAAATACAAGTATAACTTTTGTTTTATCTGGGCTATGCTTCAGCATAAGCACACAATTAAGAATAAGAAATATGAATAACATATCACTATTAATTCCCAAAAATCGTCGCCCCGTCTGGTCGCCATCTTTAGAAGCTGTTGATGAGAATCTGGACAACCAGCCATCCGAGTTTATCGATATACCTCTACTAGGAAGAATTACTGCCGGCAGACCGATCGAACGTGTCGAAGAAGATGAGCGCGTTAGCGTGCCAGCCAACATGGTGCGCAAAGATACCTATGCATTAAAAGTTTGTGGCCATTCCATGATTGACGACAATATCCAGGATGGTGATATCGTCATCATCGAAAAAAGGCACTCCGCGGAAAATGGACAGTCTGTTGTCGCTCTGATCAACAATGAACAGGTTACATTGAAAAAGTTCTACATTGAGGCCGACGGAATTCGACTGCAACCAGCTAATCCTGAGATGGATGCCATCCTGCTCAAAAATGAGGAGGTAGAGGTACTGGGCGTGGTAACGGGTGTGATCCGCCGATTTGAGTAATTAATTAAAATACTCAGTGAAAAGGGCCTGCAGATAATATCTCAGGCCTTTTTTTATGTATCCCGTTATTAACAAACGCCGAAACAGCGCCTTTTTGCCAATAAATACTGGATAAATCATAGGGAGATAGTCATTGCATCTAATGGTAGAATTCGCCGTGTATCGAGGGTGTCGATAAAGTTGAAACAAATAACGCTAGCCGTCCACCAGCAACCCAAAGCTAACTCTATGAATTTCAAGTGATCATATGAAAGTTCAAGTAAGTGAATTAATCGTTAAATATATGGAGCGCCTCGGTATAGATACCATTTTCGGTATGCCAGGCGCCCACATACTGCCGGTGTATGACAGCCTGTACGACTCACCAATTCAATCCGTTCTCGCCAAACACGAACAGGGTGCCTCCTTCATGGCCTGTGGTTATGCGCGTGCGTCAGGGAGAATCAGCGCCTGCATTACTACTGCAGGACCAGGTGCGACAAACCTGGTTACCGGTATCGCGAATGCCTATGTCGACAAACAGCCCATCCTCATCATCACTGGTGAGACCCCGACTTATATTTTTGGAAAAGGCGGACTACAGGAGAGCTCAGGTGAAGGTGGCAGC
>JBFFVI010000172.1:0-4893 GCA_041570895.1 Gammaproteobacteria bacterium | reverse complement strand
TTTGATATGGATGACAAGAACACTTTCCGCGTTGGTTACAGCCATACCGACCAGCCAATCCCTCAGTCTGAAACGTTTTTTAATGTTTTAGCGCCTGCTGTAATTGAAGATCACTTTACTGCCGGTTGGACAATGAAGATGGGCAATAACCAGGAGCTTAATCTGGCAGCGATGTATGCCCCTAGTAATTCTGTAAAAGGGCAAAATCCTGTTGACGCAGGAGCTGCAAGCGGAGGTACGCAGATAGAAATCGAGATGTCTCAGTGGGACGTTCAGGCAGGATGGGCCTGGAAATACTGAGTTAGTCTTTTCAAGCATGATAAAAAAAGACCCCGGATGGGGTCTTTTTTTGGTTAACTTATACTCAACTTTCTGTTTGATGTGTTAAATATTTCTGTAATAACTCGAATAGCGGGCATATTATCGAAGATTATTTTTGAACGAATCTATATAAGTATATCGTAAACTGCTGAATAGTATAATTATTTTTTAGAAAACGCTTGCATAAGCGGCTACTTTTATTTACATTGACGAACCCTGTATCTCACAATGGAGTGGATTAATTCTACCGTCGAATTAATTTTACGTGGGGCACGTGAGGCTAAATGAATATAATTCAGGAAAATTTTGGAGTGAAAATAACATGATAAAAGTTAGTACAAAAATACTTGCCGTTGCAGCAGTAGCTGTTATGAGCATGGCATCGACGGTGGTGAATGCTGCCGGTGAAATGAAGCCCTTTATTTTAGGTTCAACTGGCACCGGTGCTGTTGCCGATAAAGTTGCTGACGTTAAAAAATCTTTGACTGGTAATGGTTTTGAAGTGGTCGGTGAATATTCACCTTATGAAGCTGCACACATCATCATTGTTACCAATGACACATTGAAAAAAGCAGCCGCTTCTCATGAACGTGGCGGTTACGCAGCTGGTCAGCGTGTCTCTATCACCAAAGTTGGTGAACAGCTACAGATCTCTTACACTAACCCTGCATACATGGCAGCGGCTTATCACGTGAAAGGTGACATTTCTTCAGTTACCAACTCATTGAAAACGGCATTAGGTTCAATTAAAGAATACGGTCCAGAAGAAGGTCTGGATGCTGATGATCTTGAAAGTTATCACTATACCTTCGGTATGGAGTATTTTGACGAGCCCTATAGCCTTGCTGAATATGACAGTTATGAGCAAGCTGTTGCTGCTGTTGAAAAAGGTCTGGCTGCTAAAGCCGGTGGCACTACAAAGGTTTACCGTATCGATATCCCTGGTAAAAAACAGACTTTGTTTGGCGTTGCTCTATCATCTGAAACCACAGGTAACAAATATATGGATGATTCATTCATCATGAATGAGATCGATTTCAAAGAAACTCGTTCTACAGCGCATCTTCCATACGATATTCTTGTAACTGGCGATGAGGTTGAAGCTTTACATGCTCGTTTCCGTATCGCGATGAATTTCCCTGATCTAAGTATGATGGGTGCTAACAGCTTTATGAATATCATGCCTTCACCTGATGCGATCAAAGCGTCATTAACAAAAGCTGCAGGTGGTACACAAGAAGAAGAATTCTAATTTAATTTTAGAAAACTTTTGAAAAAACCCCGGTTTACCGGGGTTTTTTTGTGCTGTTAATTTTTTCTGGCTACGGCGAAATACAGTCGTGCATGCGGAAGCTGGCATTGTAGATATTGTTAGATACAGACAATATCAATAAATTGTTCGTGAAATTTTTCGGATAACCGTTTAGAATGCACGGTTCGCTTAGCAGGTAGACAATTTTAGAACTAAAAGCCTATGATTTATAAGGCTTTTTGTAAATTAAAGAGAGATTGGTAATACAGTGGAATTAACTGGCGCAGAAATTATTATTGAATGCCTGAAAGCCGAAGGTGTTGATTATGTATTTGGTTACCCGGGTGGTGCCGTATTGCATATTTATGATGCTTTTTATAAGCAGGATGATGTGCAGCATATCCTTGTTCGTCATGAACAGGGTGCAACACATGCAGCTGACGGTTATGCTCGCTCAACCGGTAAAGCCGGCGTCGTCCTGGTAACCTCAGGTCCCGGTGCGACCAATGCGGTGACTGGTATTGCCACCGCCTACATGGATTCCATACCGATGATTGTCATCACCGGGCAGGTGCCTAAACATCTGATCGGAAATGACGCCTTTCAGGAAGTTGATTCTGTCGGTATCACGCGACCTATCGTCAAACACAACTTTTTAATCAATGATGTCAATGATATTGCGGCGACGTTTAAGAAGGCGTTTTATGTTGCCACGACGGGTCGTCCTGGTCCTGTGGTTATTGATATTCCAAAAGATATTACTGCAGAAAAAATTGCCTTTGAGTATCCTGAAAAAATTGACATGCGCTCATATCAGCCGATATCTAAGGGCCATGGTTATGGTGATGAGCAGATCAAACGTGCAGTTGATCTAATCCTGTCTGCAGAGCGTCCGATGATCTACACCGGTGGTGGCGTAATCCTGGGTAATGGTTCTGAACAGTTGCGAACCTTTACTCATGGCCTTGGTTATCCTATAACGCAGACTTTGATGGGCTTAGGCGCGTTTCCTGCCAGCGATCCGTTGTCACTTGGCATGTTAGGCATGCACGGAACCTATGAAGCAAACATGGGTATGCATCATTGTGATGTATTGATCGCGATCGGTGCTCGCTTTGATGACCGTGTTACCGGTAACCTGGATAAATTCTGTCCAGACGCAAAAATTATTCACATGGATGTTGATCCGGCTTCTATTTCAAAAAACGTCAAAGTAGACGTAGCTCTTGTCGGCCAGGTTGTACCGGTTCTTGACGAGCTTAATAACATGCTGGAAAAAGCGGCTCATCAGACAAAGAAAGCGGCGATCGAAAAATGGTGGGCGCAGATTAATGAATGGCGTGCACAGGACTGCCTCAAGTATGACAAGGACAGCGGCACCATAAAACCTCAGTTTGTTGTTGAAGAATTATTCAAAGTCACCCATGGTGATGCTTATATAACCTCGGATGTCGGTCAGCATCAGATGTTTGCTGCGCAATATTACGGTTTTGATAAACCACGCCGCTGGATAAATTCTGGCGGTCTTGGCACCATGGGTTTTGGCCTGCCTGCAGCGATGGGCGTACAATTAGCGTTTCCTGAAGAAACGGTTGCCTGTATTACCGGCGAATCCAGTATCCAGATGTGTTTGCAGGAGCTTTCAACCTGTAAGCAGTATGCCTTGCCATTAAAAATTATTAATTTAAATAATGGTTACATGGGCATGGTGAGGCAGTGGCAGGAGTTTTTTTATGAAAAACGTTACGCCATGTCATACTTTGATTCTTTACCCGATTTTGTTGCGCTTGCCGAAGGTTATGGTCATGTCGGTATCAAAGTTGAGAAACCAGAAGATGTGCGCCCGGCACTGGAAGAAGCGTTCAAACAAAAAGATCGTCTGGTATTTCTTGATTTTATTACGGACAGGGAAGAGAACGTCTATCCAATGATTCCAGCCGGTGCCGGTTTGAATGAAATGATACTGGTGTAGTAGTCATGGTTTATGAAGTAGATAATAAAGAAGCACCCGAAATGAGACATATCATCTCGATATTGCTGGAAAATGAATCGGGCGCGTTGTCACGTGTTGCCGGACTATTCTCCGCACGTGCTTATAATATCGAGTCGTTAACGGTAGCGCCAACCGACGACCCAACATTGTCACGCATGACGGTGGTTACCACGGGTACCGATGATATTGTTGAGCAGGTTTGTAAGCAGCTGAACAAACTCATCGATGTTGTCAAACTGGTTAATCTGACTAAATGTGCGCATGTCGAACGCGAATTGATTCTTATCAAGGTAGAAGCAGAAAACGAGCAGCGTGATGAAGTGAAACGCATCATGGATATTTTTCACGGCCATGTGATCGATATGACCGATAGCAGTTATATCGTGGAAGTCACCGGCGATAGTGAAAAGATCGACGCGGTACTAAAAGCGCTGGAGCATATTACCATGCTGGAAGTCGTTCGCTCCGGTCAGCTCGGCATGGCACGTGGAGATAAAGGTATCGTCTGAGTGTACCAATCTATCTACTCTCTTCATAATATAAAAAAATAATTTTTAAATTTAAAACGTTTACGGACTAGTAACAATGAATATTTATTACGATAAAGATTGCGATCTTTCTATCATTCAAAGCAAAAAAGTATGCATTATCGGTTATGGCTCACAGGGTCATGCACATGCAAATAACTTACAGGATTCAGGTGCCGAAGTCTGTGTTGGGCTACGTACGGGTTCTTCTTCTGCGACAAAAGCAGAAGGTGCCGGTATCGCAGTAAAAACGATTGAAGACGGTGTTGCCTGGGCCGATGTTGTTATGGTGTTAGCACCGGATGAGCATCAGGCTGCGATCTATAAAGAACAGATCGAACCGAATATTAAACAGGGTGCAGCGATGGCATTTGCCCATGGTTTTAATATCCACTTTGGCGCCATTACCCCGCGTGCTGACCTGGACGTCATCATGATCGCACCAAAAGCACCAGGCCATACCGTTCGTAGCGAGTTTGTTAACGGCGGTGGCATTCCTGATCTGATCGCTATCGCACAGGACGCATCCGGCAAAGCAAAAGATATTGCCCTGTCTTATGCTTCAGCTATCGGTGGTGGCCGTACAGCGATCATTGAAACAACGTTCCGAGAAGAAACAGAAACTGACCTGTTCGGTGAGCAAGCGGTACTGTGTGGCGGCACCACTGCACTGGTTCAAGCAGGCTTCGAAACGTTGGTGGAAGCGGGTTATGCACCTGAGATGGCATACTTCGAATGTCTGCATGAGCTGAAACTGATCGTTGATCTAATGTACCAGGGTGGTATAGCTGATATGCGTT
>JBFFVI010000171.1:0-4916 GCA_041570895.1 Gammaproteobacteria bacterium | reverse complement strand
GTTAATAGTAATACTGCCGTGGCGTTCACCGATGGCCCGCAAAGGATCAGCGATATTCGTGCTACCACAGGCGGCAGCGTGACAAACCTGAATATGCCGAGGCAGCCTAATGGTGTCGTCTACGATTCTGTCTACCGTGTACCGGTTGCCGGCGTTCAGTTAACCATGATCAACCAGACACGCAGTAACCAGGTAGTACCCGTCGGCTGTTTTGATGATCCGGTGCAGCAAGGTCAGGTAACAGCGGCAGATGGTTACTATAAGTTTGATCTGAACTTCAGTGAGACCTTATGTACACAGGGTGATGAGTATGTGATTCAGGTGCAGCCACCGGCTAACGGTTATGTCGGTACGACGTCGGCGATTATTCCACCGGTAGTAGCAGTGACCGGTGCCGCCCTGGACGTACCAAACTGTCCGAATAATACTGCTTTCGACCAGGTGCCAGCGACGACGCAGCATTGTGAGACCAGCGCCAGTGAGGCACCGCCTGTGCCATCAATAGCACCGGGTGATATCGGTACTGCATATTACCTAAAATTCCTGTTTGATAATGCAGACTTCACCGGTCAGGTATTTAACAACCATATACCGGTTGATCCTGAGCTGGAACAGGCGCTTGCGATTTCGAAAGTTGCCGGTATGCAAAATGTCACCCGTAGCCAGTTGGTGCCTTATACCATCACGGTAAATAATACGCTGCCGGTACCGTTGTATGATCTGAATATCGTTGATAACTTCCCGGCAGGTTTCAAATATGTTGCCGGTTCGTCACGCGTCGATGGTGCTGAAGTCGAACCGATTGCTATTGGCAATCAGCTTACCTGGCCGAATCTGACTATAGGTATTAATACCAGGCGTGAGATCAAGCTGCTGCTGGTTGTGGGTTCCGGTGTCAGCGAAGGCGAATATGTGAATACCGCACAGGTAATTAATTCACGCACCAATGAACCGTTCTCCGGCATTGCCTCAGCGACGGTGCAAGTGATACCCGATCCAACCTTCGACTGCTCCGATGTCATCGGTAAGGTGTTTGATGATAAGAATAACAATGCTTATCAGGACGACGGCGAAAATGGCCTGGCTGGTGTACAGGTGGCGACTGCCAGAGGTCTGCGTGTAACCACCGATGCGCATGGCCGTTTCCACATTACCTGTGCCATCGTGCCGAATGAAACACGCGGTTCAAATTTCATCATGAAAGTTGATGACAGAACCTTGCCTTCCGGTTATCGCATAACAACCGAGAACCCAAGGGTACAACGCGCTACCCGCGGTAAGATGCTTAAGTTCAATTTCGGCGCATCGATACACCGCGTGGTCCGTCTCGACCTGGCGAATGGCGTATTTGAAAAAGGTTCAACCGAACTGCGACCACAATGGAAATCACGCATCGATATGCTTATTACTGAGCTGCAGAAAGATGCGTCTATATTGCGCCTCTCTTACCTCGGTGAAAACGAATCTGAATCGGACGTTGATGACCGTCTCGATGCTATAGAAGAACTGATCAGTAAACGTTGGGAAGCACTGGATTGCTGTTATAAGTTGATGATTGAAAAAGAAGTGTTTTGGCGCAGAGGGCATCCGTCAGACAGGATGGAGTTTGAATGATGGCTCTTTTAGTTCGCACAAACCGTCGATTAGGTTTAACAGGTCCGCTACTTGTTAGCCTTATATTGTGCGCCAACACAACAGTGTTAGCAGATGAATGGTACAGCATCACTGAGGATCCGCGCGGAAAAACAATGCAGCCGCCGGTACAGGTTGAGGATAATCCATTAGGTGACAATACAGAGAAACATTATCCACCGAACATGGAGTTCACCTTGTGGGCGCAGGATGAGGACCAGTTTAAGCCAAAAGAAGAAGATCGCGTTGAAGTTAAGAAGGTTCTGGAAAAAGAAGTCGAAACACATAAGCTGGAAGGCAAAGTACCAGCCATCGGCTTTAAATCTGGTGAAGCAAGTATCCCTGATAGTTATGTTGAAAAACTGCGCGATATATTAAACGAGATGAAAAACCGCACCAATGTGCGACTACATTTCATCGGACACAGTGACTCGGATAAGTTGGGACCGGGTTTACGGGCCAAGTATATAAACAATGTTGGGCTTTCAAAGTTCAGGGCACAGGAAACAGCCGAGTACTTCCAGCGCGAACTCGACCTGCCGCCGGATGGTGTATCGTTTGATGGTGTCGGTGATACGAAGCCTATTGCCAGTAATGAGACCGAAGCAGGTAAAAGTCGTAACCGCCGGGTAGAGGTTCAGGTCTGGTATGACGAGGTATCAGAAAAGGCAGTAGAAAAAGAATTTATTGTTCCTGCGAAAAAACTCAACCGCCTGAAAGTCTGTCGTAAAGAAACTGTTTGTAAGCTAAGTTATAAAGAAGGCAATGCGCGCCGTGCACGTTTGCAGAACCTGGTTAAAGCACTTCGCACCGAAGCTGGACAGGCGGGCGTACCAGACGAGTTTATTCGCCAGATTCGTGAAACTATGCAGAACCTGAGTGACAAACGCAACGTCGTCATTCGTTTTGTCGGCCACACGGATAACCTGCCACTGGCTGATGCAGAAAAACGAATCTACGGAGATCATACCAATCTGTCAAAAGCACGTGCGCGTTACGTCATGCTCGAAGTTCAGGACAGGATGCGACTGTCTAACCAGCAGGTGAGCAGCAGCGGTAAAGGTCTGAAATTTCCGGTTGCATCCAATGGTACTGAAAAAGGCCGTTCTTTCAACCGTCGCGTCGAAGTTGAATTCTGGTATGACGACCCGTTCGAGCAGTTCTCTGAAGACCCGCAGGCATGTCCTGAGGCAGCTGGTTCAGAAACGGTTACCTTAACCTATGATCCACCGACAGGACCGATCAAGGCGATCCGTTTCAAAGAAGGTAAACCGGTAATACCTGATGGTTTCACCGAACATCTGGCGCGTACAATGAGCAACATCGAAGATAAAGCGGGCGTCCGACTTAGCTTTATCGGTTATACCAATAACGATCGTCTGGATCGTCGTACTGCGATGGTCTACGGTGATGATATCGGGCTGTCGACCTCACGTGCACGCCGCACCATGGAGATGGTGCAACAGGAGATGGGGCTGAAGGATAGCCAGGTCGAACACGAAGGTCATGGTTACGTGCATTCTGATGATGTGGTCAGTACCGGATTTATACAGTTTGACAGTTCACGTGTCGAAGTGAAAATTTTATACGATGAACTTGCCGTATTGGATGACCAGGAAAATCTGGAGATCGAACGCATCTATCGTGATTCTGAACAGCATAACCCTTATGCATTGAACCTGATGCGCATCACTGTCGATGGTGAGCCGCTATATGATCCATATAAACATACTGAAGATGTACAGCGCTGTACTGATGTCGCTTTAGAAGCGGCAGATATCCAGTTCAAATTTAATAACATGCAGAAGAAACCGCGTCTGAATATTACTGCATGGCCACAGACCGTTCGTTATCAGGATGTCACCGACACTGATAAAGAAGAAAACAAAGTACATTTCAAGATGTACAGCAATTATCGTAATTTTATCGAGCGCGCTGAAGTTCGCATCTTCGAGATGAAGCAGTCAACGCGATCGGAACCACTGGCTGTCATTCCGGTTGACGCAGAGGATGCTGCTGTATGGCATGCAGAGTTTGAAGATCCCGGTGCATCCGTGAAACGTCTCGTCTACCTGCTGCGTGTCTATGATAAAAACGGTGATTATGATGAAACAATTTCACTGCCTTTATGGGTAGTGAACGAGCTGGATGAAGACGCCGAAGAACGTGAAGCGGCTCTGAAAGAATCTCAGGAAGCCGCGCTGGCTGATGTGAAAAACGCAACAGAAAAACAAGCGAACGAAGGTGATGAACTGACCGATAAAAATCTGCTGGGCAGAGATTTTCTTGACCTGAAATTACCTGATGCTGCACAAGTAGAGGCTGTCGCCAATGATGCAGAAACGGACGCTCAAGAAAAATTAGCAGAAGATGCGCTCGATATTAATCTGCTCGGTGGTTATGGTGAAAATCACCTGAATACACAACATATCAAAATCGATGGCGGTACCGTGACAATAAACGGTGCCAGTATTCCTAAGGGTCATAATGTCTGGTTGGCCGGTCAACAGGTACCGGTAAACGAAGACGGTGAATTTGTCAGCGAAGAGCTATTCCCCCGCGGCATGCACACTATCGAAGTTGCGGTGCTCGATGATGAAGGTAACGGTGAACTGTTCCTGCGTGATATGGAATTTGCCAGGAGTGACTGGTTCTATGTAGCCATGGGTGATGTCACGGCAGCATACGACGATACCACTGGTCCGGCTAGACTGGTAACGAAGGATGAAGATGCCTTTAATAATGACATCAACATCAATGGCCGTTTTGCCTACTACACAGAAGGCAGGTTCGGCGATGACTGGCAACTGGTCAGTAGCGCCGATACCCAGGAAGCACCAGTTGATGAATTGTTCAGCAACTTCCTGGAAAAAGATCCGCGTGCATTGCTGCGTCGTCTTGATCCGGATCTGTTCTATCCGACCTTTGCCGATGACTCGACACTGGAAGAGCGTGCACCGACATCAGGTAAATTATATTTACGTCTGCAACGCCATAACGACTACGGTATTCTGGGTAACTTCTCTATCGGTTATCTCGACAGCACCCTGTCACAGGTCGATCGCGGACTGTATGGTGTGACCGGACATATCGAATCAGATGACTATACTTCTTTCGGTGAAGAGAGATTCCTGGTTGATGGTTTTGCGGCGGAACCCGGTACCGTTGCCGGACGTGATGAGTTCAGGGGAACCGGCGGTTCACTTTACTTCCTGCGTCACCAGGATATCCTGATCGGGTCTGATCGTATACGTGTCGAGGTGCGTGATAAAGATTCAGGTGTC
>JBFFVI010000170.1:0-4917 GCA_041570895.1 Gammaproteobacteria bacterium | reverse complement strand
TACGATCACCCGGTCAGTCACATCGAACTCATCGAAACCCATATTTCCTGGGTAATACTGACGGGAGATTTTGCCTATAAGATAAAAAAACCGGTGGATTTTGGATTCCTGGATTTTTCCACACTGGAAAAAAGACGCCGCTACTGCGAACAGGAACTTCAGTTAAATCGCAGACTTGCTCCTGAAATCTATCTGGATGTTGTCGCCATCACTGGAGCAAAAGATAAGCCACGGATATCTGCTGCTGGAGATGTCTTCGAATACGCAGTAAAGATGACGCAGTTTCCACAGTCCGCGCAACTGGATAATATGCTTGCCGCCGGTGAACTAACAGCAGAACATATTGACGCTATCGCCCATATGGCTGCTGAATTTCATCAAGTGGTTGAGGTTGCCGATGACTCCATGGATTATGGCAATAAGGATATGGTCTATCAGCCGGTCAAAGAAAACTTTAGCCAGATCAAGACGCATCTGGACACTGATAGATATGCCGACAAGCTTGAGACACTCGGTCATTGGTGCAGCGCTGAATTCAACAAGCTAGAAACCATTTTCGAAAACCGTAAACATGCTGGATATATTCGTGAGTGTCACGGCGACATGCATCTTCGTAACCTGTTATGGCTAGATGATCGGGCGATTGCGTTTGACTGTATAGAATTTAATCCAGCATTGCGCTGGATTGATGTGTTGAGTGAAGTCGCTTTTCTGGTGATGGATTTACAGGACCGCAAACAGCCGCAGCTGGCAAACCGGTTCTTGAACCGCTATCTCGAACTCACCGGTGACTATCCGGGGCTGCCTGTCCTGCCCTTCTATCTCAGTTATCGCGCACTCGTTCGCGCCAAAGTCAATGCATTGCGCCTGCAACAAAAAACGCTCTCTGTAGCAGAGAGAGAAAGTGCTATCGCTGAATTCGAGTCGTATCTCGAACTGGCAATAACTTATACTCAACAGCCAACACCAAAATTAATCATCATGCGCGGCCTGTCTGCTTCCGGTAAAAGTACCGTATCACAACAGTTACTGGAAAAATTTTCCGCGATACGTATTCGATCAGATGTGGAACGTAAACGATTATTTAATATCGCATCAAGCGATCATTCCACAGGGAGCAAAACATCGAATAAAATTGATAGCGGAATCTATAATGCACAAGCATCACAGCAAACCTATGCAAAACTGGCTGAGCTGGCCTCGCAGATAATTAACGCAGGTTACAGCGTCATCGTTGACGCAGCGTTTCTGCAACATGAGCAACGTGAGTCTTTTCAAACACTGGCAACCCAGCTGGCTGTGCCTTATATCATTCTCGAAGTAACTGCACCTGCTGAAACATTACGACAACGTATCAGGCAGAGAAAGTTTGATGTTTCTGATGCCGATCTTTCCGTACTAGAGCATCAACTTTTAAACTGGCAGGCCTTGCATCCAGATGAAAAAAGGAAGGCGATCACCGTGGATACAGCTCATCCTCTGGAGATCGATGTATTAATAGATAAAATTGAATCAGTTTAATTTAAAGGAAACAAAATTACTCATCATATTCGTTTTCTTAGAATGAAACGGCCCATCGAATTTCATCGCCTGTATTTACTGCTAGAATTATTGCCAACACTTTATCAAATAATTATGATTACGGTACGGTTGCCAGTACCTCTACACTCGGTGGCACGGCATCATACATCACCTTGAATCGATTCACCCTGTCACCGACATTGTGCATACCATCAACGAAACCGGGTTGTGTCGCCTGGTAAAGTAACCTTGTCTCCACGGTATAAGGACCAGACTGCCCCTCGGTATTCACCTGATAATGAACGGTATCGGTGCCACAACCTTCAGCGGTATCAGGAACCACACAGTTAAAGTTATCATCTCCGTCTACGCCCGACGGGATCGTTTTTAACTCGGTCGCATTATCGTTTCTGAAACCTGCGGGCGGTATGCGATTATCCTTAAGATATTTCGCAGCCTGCAGCAGTGTATGGGTAATATTGTCATGCACATCACCCAGTACCGTTTCATAGATCGCCACCTGTGACTGATCGCTGATCACATCACGGTGCGGCTCATAACACAGACTGGAATCAAAACCTTCGAGTTTATGTGCTGACATGCAGTCTGCCTTTAACCGTTTCTCATCGGTAGACAAATAACCTCTCGAATCGGGTCTGCCGGATTCAAAAATGATCTCATCCGCACCATTTTTCACCACCACATGTAACCACATACGGCGACTGGGATAAGCTGAAGGCAGCTTATGGCCTGCATTATTGACCACCGCTATATCAAAGTTAAGACTACTACCAGTATCTACAGGGGCAGAGACAGTGACTGAGGCCGCACTGCCAAGGAAATTTTTCGTCAGCACGATCTGATCATCGAACCCTTCTGAGCTGGTGGAACTGGTAATACCCAGCGCAGAACGATAGTCACGCAATATTTCCAGTAGATGCGCGTTGCCGCCGACCAGGGTGTGCTGAGCATACGGTTTTCTTACGAGTGTATTCTTTGGCCGGGTACTGATCCTGGTGCCATACCCTGCTTCGGGTTCCGGCATATGACAGCTCTGGCATTGGGCCTCCTGTGCGCCTGCCGTGGCGTATACACTGTTTTGCCATTCCAGGTAGGTACCCTGTTCCAGGAAACTGGTTCCTGACGGTGTGCCCGTATCAGGGTCTAGCGCAGGTGTATACAAGGTATGGCAGGTAGCACAGAGTTCTGATTTGGTTGTGTAAGAATCGCCAACCGGCTTGTGACCGGTTTCATTATTCATCAGGCTCGCAAGCGGATTATCATAAGGTCCATAGACATCTTTGTAGTCAGCAGCGAACGGGTCTCCCTGTATTTTAAAACCGCCAGAAAATGATCCGGGTGTTCCCAGGTTAACGTGATCGATCTGGTGGCATAAGGTGCAGCTCACCGCCTCTCGCGAATGGTTCCCAGTTCTGGCGGTATCGAAGCGGTAATAGCCGTCTGCATCAAGATCAGTATTGGTATGGTACGCATGGGTACGTCCCATAGGGGCGTGACAGGTGGTGCAGGTATCTTCTATAAAACCGGTTAGATCAGGAAAGCTGTCGACTTCATCCTCGACTGCGGCCTGCCAGTAGGGATCATTAAATGCATTTGCCATCACACTGTGTTTCCACTGCTTACCGGGGCTGATGTTTTTATCATCAAAATACATAATCGTTCCTGACGCGACATGACAGGCGTTATTACAATCGACAGCATTCGTGAAAGTGCCTTTTTGTCCCCAGGCAGCTAAAAA
The DNA here is from genome assembly GCA_041570895.1 of Gammaproteobacteria bacterium. Classification (GTDB taxonomy): domain Bacteria; phylum Pseudomonadota; class Gammaproteobacteria; order SZUA-229; family SZUA-229. The sequence continues at coordinate 1,637 of JBFFVI010000170.1, read as the reverse complement.
ATCCGTATCGGTGATGGTTTTATCTTTGTCGATAATCGTGCCAGTGGCAGTGGAATGGCCCAGTAGCGCGTTCTGCGGTTTGCTCAGCACGAGTTGCATATTTCTGCCCGTCAGCGTTGGCGCTGAGGCATTATTTAATACCTCGACAGTAATAAATTTTCGCAGCTCTCCCGGCGCAAATTGTAGCGTGCCACTATCAGCAGAATAATCAGCCCCTGCTGACGCAGTCCCATTTTCCGTTGCATAATCGACACTGACTATTTCGCTGCTTGCTGAGGAAAGACTGACGACAAATTCGAGATCATCAGCAGCTTCGACCACGGTTGAATCATAGATACCCAACTGAACGTCAGCAGGAGGCTGCAGCTCTGGATCCACAGGTTGCTGAACAGGGTCATCAGAACCAGTACAACCGCTAAAAACAAGAGCAGATAAACATAATACTGAGAAGCAGGCTTTTCTTAGTAAATTTTCTGTACTAAATAACATAAAGACACCTCGTTACCAGTGTCATAAATCAAATACATCGCGACACCACAACGAATAATTTCACCTACACAAAAATACTATTACAGATGAAAATCAACGTCATTGAGAATCATCAAAATATTAGAAAATTCAACCCCGCGATGGAAAACGATTTGTGTGTCCCTAATAGATGAATGAATTTTAAGAAAGCTTAACGATCCAGTATCTCGTCAACCTGTTCCTGGCTTAATACCCGAGCCTGGTAGTTTCCTGTACCGATATATTTTTCAATATTGGTCACATATGCTTCCAGGCGGCTATCTGAACCGTCCAGCAGTAAATCATAGAGTTTTACTATGTCAGCATTATCGCTAGCCACTTTGCCGTACTCGCTGATAGAGGCACGCTCCACCAGCAGATCGTATTTCTCGGTAAAGTACCAGCCGTAGTCCTCACCGGTGAAAATCCCTGGATTGTCATTAGTATTAGAATCGTCGTAACCGTATTGCTCTATCATGTTTTTTTACCGCGGTGGCGTGTCTCTGCTCAGAATCATCGATGTTGCCGAAAATAACCGAGTCGGGGTACATGGAGCCTGGTTTGGTATAGACGTCTCGTGCCAGTTTCTCCTCTTCACGCATAAAGAAAAGGTGTATTTTTTCATTGTAATCCAGCAAATCCGCATCCGTGATTTCTGCCACTTCATCGTTTACTTCTGATTCTGCCTCTGTATCAATTGTCTCAGGTACTGTATCAGCTCTTAAAAACGCAGGTTTTCCACCTTTAGCAATGGCGCTACTAGCACCTGCAGTAAGTGCAAGTCCAATAAATCCACTGATCAAAACAGTATTAAAATTATTCACAACTCTTAAATCTAATATATTGTTATGGTGTGCATTTTTTCTCATATATTAGCCTCTATCTTGTGAAATATTGGTTTCAGGAAGGCTATTACGCATACAATCTGGTGTCGTTGCGAATCAGCTATTATCTAAAAAGTGTCTAGACAGATAGATTCATGACATTAATCAATTATTTATTAAATACATTAAAATTATATGAACAGTTAACTTGACATAGGCCATGTCAACAGCAATTCTTTGTCTATGTTTTTCAGTTACAATTAATACTATGACGATTAAATCAGATACAACATATTGTGCAGATGC
>JBFFVI010000169.1:0-4943 GCA_041570895.1 Gammaproteobacteria bacterium | reverse complement strand
CTCTTCCGCAACGGCGATCAATGCAGGCTCTGCGATGGTGGTACCAAAACCTAATGCAAAGGCAAAAGTTAACAACCAGAAAACACTACCCTTATTGGCAAACGAGCGCGCCATAGACTCACCGATCGGGAACAAACCCTGCTCAAGGCCAAAGATGAAAAAGGTGAGTCCAAGCACGACAAAAAACAGACCGACGAGTGTCTGTAACAAATGATCCGGAGCCTGCTGCAGAACGATTATCTGAAAAAAAGCGATGACCAGAACGATAGGCAGTAAGTCACGCACACTGCCTAATAGAGCACTCATAAAAAGACGAATGGGTTGTTTCAAATCAGCTCTCGATAAAATAAATCAGCAGTCACTTAGATTAAAGAAATCATAACTATTTTTGTAAGCAGCGGCTATCAATTTTTCTTCTTCCACTTTCATATTATTTGCTACCGCTCGTGCTATATGCGGAAGGAAACATGGCTCATTACGATTTTTTTCTACTGGCTTTTCCTGCAGGTCTCGCGGCATCAAATATGGTGCGTCAGTTTCAAGCATTATCCTGTCCAGTGGAATGTACTTTACTGCCTGCTGTAATGACAGACCTCGCCGCTCATCACAGATCCAGCCGGTTACACCAACGTACATGTCTAACAAGACATAATCGTTTACTTCTTCGATGCTTCCCGTAAAACAATGGGCAACCACTTTAGGCAGATCATCACGATAGCTTTTTATCATGGCGATAAAATCTTCGTGCGCATCTCGCTGATGCAAAAAAACCGGTTTTTGTACCTCGATGGCAATTTCAAGCTGTGCTTCAAATGCTCTTATCTGCTCCTTGCGAGTAGAAAAATTCCTATTAAAGTCCAGACCACACTCGCCGACAGCAACAACGTTTTTATGGTTTAACATATCACGCAGCTCGCTACCCAGGTCATTACAGTAGTCGCTGGCATGATGCGGATGCAACCCGGCCGTCGCATAACAGACCGACTCGTATTGCTGCGTTAAATTTATCGCCTGCTCACTATGTTTTGCATCTGTGCCCGTCACGATCAGCTTATGAACACCGACGTTCTGGGCACGCTCAATAACCTGTGGCAAATCTTTTTTAAATGAGCTACCGGTTAAATTTACACCGATATCAATATATTTTCCCATATCAGTTATCATAACAGGTTAGAACAAACGTTGAATAATTTCATAACAGGTAAATAACCATTTCTAACGAAACCACTATCGCTGTCGTCTGTTTTTCAAAGTTACGCCAACAGCAGGCCAAAGACTTTAGTCTGCTCAATCAACTGCCACTGCTAAATAAAAAAGATGACCAATATGATTTACAGCTTTTATTTCACGATGACCTGATCGAATTATTTGATCGCCAGCTTAACACCACCATCTCTGTCGATTTCCTTAAAGGTTCTCTTGCACATCGACAACAGTTTGGCGGCGGCCGCGGACAGGCGATATCAAAGGCCATGGGGCTTAAATCCGGTATCACACCAAGCATTTTAGACACCACTGCAGGGCTTGCTGGTGACGCGTTCGTGCTTGCCACATTGGGCTGCCCAGTTACCCTGATCGAACGCTCGGCGATTATATTTTCGCTGCTTGCAAACGCCCTGGAGAGAGCATCGCTGAATGAAAAATTTCAAACCATATTGAACCAGGGATTTCAGCTTATTAACTGTGATGCCAATGATTACATCATCGATCAACTAGCCGCCTCAGCTGAAGCCCCCGATGTGATCTACATTGATCCCATGTATCCAGACAGAAAAAAAACTGCACTGGTCAAAAAAGACATGCAGATACTGCAACGGCTTCACGGTGAAGATGACAACAGCTCTGAACTTCTGGATAATGCGCTCAAATTTGCCAGGAAACGCGTGGTTGTAAAACGCCCGATACACGCAGAAACGATCAATCAAAAAGTGCCGAACACCTGCATAAAAAGCAAGAAAACGCGGTATGATATTTACACTATCGAAAAAATGTAGCGCCTGCCAGAAGACTGCTGCTCAAATGAGTTTCTAGAAAAAACAATTAATTCAGCTACCAGCAGACAATGGAAAAATCACCGCAGTGATAACTTTCTACAGACCGCTGCCAGGAGCGACTCTAGTCTCTAAAATTATTAAATTGTAACGGTAGATCGATATCTGCGGCTTTCAAAAAAGCCATAACAGCCTGCAGGTCATCACGTTTTTTGCCGGTAACGCGTACCTGCTCACCCTGTATTGCCGCCTGCACTTTAATTTTTTCATTCTTGATCAGCTTGATAATCTTTTTAGCATCTTCTTTGTCGATGCCATGTTTTACGGTAATCGTCTGATAGGCTCGCAAACCCCTCTCCTCTACTTTGCCACGGTCAAGACAACGATTATCAATACCACGTTTGGATAATTTATTGACCATGATGTCACGCATCTGTTTAAGCTGAAAATCACTGGACGCTTCAAAGTTCATCTCGTAATCTTTGAGCGTTATTTTTGCATCGCTGCCTTTAAAATCAAAGCGGTTGGTAATCTCTCTATTCATCTGGTCAACTGCATTGGTTAGTTCATGGCCGTCGACTTCGGCAACAATATCAAACGATGGCATAAAAATACTCCATTAACTGATTAGAATAAAAATTCGATGAAGTATATTATGAAACAAATACTAGATGAAACAAAGGTTAATTAATGAACAAGTCGAATCTCAATAGTTCAATCATTGCACTGGGTGCGTTTAGCGCCTGTGTTGCCGTTGCGGCAGGTGCATTTGCCGCACACGGTTTAAAAGACGTACTAAATACTGAATACCTCAATACCTTCAGGACCGCTGCTGACTATCAATTAGCTCATAGTATCGGTTTAATACTCATTGGCATCGTGAATCAGCATGATCACAATCGCTGCAATATTGCCTCTGCGACTTTTATGTTTACAGGCATTATTTTATTTAGCGGCAGCCTGTACCTGCTCACTTTAAGCGGGATCAAATGGCTGGGTTTCATCACCCCTGTTGGCGGTACCTGCTTTTTAATCGCATGGTTAACGCTTGGTTTTAATCATTTACCGCAAAGAAGTAACTGATCGAAAATATTACCGTGGTCGTTTTTTATCCTGTATCGCTGAACAGATACCACGCACGATACTCAATTCACGTTGCGTGGTGCCGGCACGATTAAACAGCCCTTTCAAGCGCCGCATGACAATATCAGGGTTATTGCTGCCAAAAAAACCAAGATAGTCGAGCGCATCATGCAGATGCCCGTACATACCATCTAATTGAGTCGAATTTGCCAGCGCATCATAGCGGTGTTTATTGCCTTTATGTTTAGTTGCTTTGTTTTCCATTAAAGCAAGGCGGTATTCATAACAGACTACCTGTACCGCTGCTGCCAGGTTTAACGAGCTAAAGTCTGGATTGGTTGGAATGTGCAACAGTGCATTACACTTCTCCATCTCCTCATTGGTCAAACCGCTATTCTCACGCCCGAAGACGATGGCGATGTCGCCCTGTTCAATATTTTCAAGTGATTTCTGCACACATTCTTTCGGTTCCAGAATCGGCCATTCGATGGTGCGCAGGCGTGCACTGGTACCGGCAACCCAGACACAGCCCGAAATAGCCTCACTCAAATCTTTAGCGACAACCGCATTATCCAGCAGATCAACCGCGCCAACAGAGCGGCTTATCGCTTCTAACGAAGGGTAATCTTTAGGCTCAACCAACGTCAGGCGTGATAAACCCATGTTTTTCATCGCTCTTGCGGCCGCGCCGATATTGCCCGGATGCGAAGTATTCACCAGGACGATACGAATATTATTGAGTAGAGATGGATTTGTCTGCTGTGTCATGGCGCGTATTCTGCTATGCTACGCAGCAAATTAATACTGTTAGTTTTATCTTTTTTAATCAACGCTCTTTATAAACATGCAACCAATGCTAAATATTGCGGTACGCGCTGCGCGTGCTGCCGGCGACATTATTGTTCGCAACATGGATCGGCTCGACCGGATCAAAGTCGTTACTAAACAAAATAATGATTTTGTCAGTGATGTCGACCATCTGGCGGAACAGACCATTATCGCCACCATAAAAGAAGCCTATCCAGACCATGGCATCCTCGCGGAAGAAAGCGGTACGCAGGCCGAAAGTTCAGATTTTCAGTGGATCATTGATCCATTAGATGGCACCACGAATTTTTTGCACGGTTTTCCACAGTTTGCCGTTTCCATCGCGCTCAAATATAAAGATCGTCTTGAAGTCGGCGTTATCTATGATCCATTATCACAGGAGCTGTTCACCGCATCTCGTGGCAATGGCGCCATGCTAAATGATAAAAAAATCCGTGTTACCAGCCATAAAGGGCTGGAAAATGCATTACTTGGCACCGGTTTCCCCTATCATGACCAAAGCTACCTTGATACCTATCTGGAAACCATGAAGGAACTCATGAAAAAAACAGCCGGAATCAGACGCCCGGGCTCTGCTGCTCTAGATCTGGCCTGGTTGGCCGCTGGTCGCATTGATGGCTTCTGGGAATTCAATCTAAAAGCCTGGGATATCGCCGCTGGTGCGCTCATCGTCAGAGAAGCAGGCGGCATTGTTAGCGACTTTGAAAACAAAGGTGATTATCTGGTCAGCGGTGACATCATTGCGGCTGCCCCTAAAGTATTCCCGGAGATGATGAAAATCATTCAGGAAAAAGTTGGCAATAGTCATTATCTTAGAAAATAATGTCTTTTAAGAACTTTTAACCACAGACACAGAGGCACAGAGAGAATCTTTGTTGCACTAATTTTATCTGTACCCCTCAGGTACAATTAATGCAAATAAATCTCTGCGACCTCTGTGTCTGTGGTTAAAAGTTCTTAAGAGACATTATTTTCTAAGATAATGACTATTGCCAACTTTTTCCTGAATGATTTTCATCATCTCCGGGAATACTTTAGGGG
>JBFFVI010000168.1:0-4996 GCA_041570895.1 Gammaproteobacteria bacterium | reverse complement strand
GTAAATATGGCCGCGACGTATATACCCGTCATGATTATGAAGGTGTATCAGCGGAAGGTGCAACAGTACTCATCGAACAGCTGCGGGCACGCGCTAGCAAACTCAAAGGGCTAAACTTCGGTAATTACAGCGTCGAGCATTGCGATGACTTCAGTTATCACGATGTGGTCGATAACAGTACCAGCAGTCATCAGGGTATACGTATTATATTTACCTCTGGCGCACGGATTATCTATCGCCTGTCCGGCACAGGCACCGAAGGTGCGACTTTACGTGTTTATATCGAACAGCTGGAAACAGATCCGGCAAACCTGCAGAGGGATCCACAGGAATTGTTAGCCGAGTTGATCGGTCTGTCATTATCTATCGCAGAAATTGAGAAGTACACAGGCCGCACAGCACCCGATGTCATCACCTGATCAAATAGATTGAATGTTCGCATTCATGCGGTTTATGGGTGTGTATATTCATCTGCTGCCAATCATCGACTGACTTTTTTAAAAAGTTAAATTTATATCCTCTAATTAATAGTACTGCTAACTAATCAGCCTCAATTTTATAGCCAGACAAGCTGTTAGGCTGCGGGTTGTGTCATTAAAATTAAAAAAACAGCTGAAAAAAGAAACCGCTGCTGGCCTACTAAATCATTGATATAGCCAAGTTGTAGGCGGTGTATGCAGCTATGCAGAATCATGACATTCCTGACATGTATAATATTACGCTAATATAAGCATATGATTATATGAGGGTTATTTCGTCTGTTTTTTAAAAATAAGTGTGTGAAATGACGCATTTGTGTCTTGTAAACAGTCACTATTGAAAGTAGGATACGCGCCGATACTTAAAGGGAAAACTACCGAGAAAGAACCATTACGGGCCTGTTAAGTAAGAATAATTTAAAAAACTACTATAAAAATAAGTCAGGAGAAAACATGAGTGCAGCAATCCGTGTTGCCAGCTTTATAGGTCTGATGCTTGTCAGCATGCAGTCCTGGGCTGAGTACCAGCTGGATCTTCGTCCAGGAGTCACTTCATTTAGTCAGGGTGCGTATGGTATACATACCCTGGTTATGTGGATCTGTGTCGTAATCGGCATTATCGTTTTTGGTGCGATGATCTATTCGATCATCATGCATCGTAAGTCACGTGGTGCAGAAGCAGCCAAATTTGACGATAACCTAACGGTTGAAATTGTCTGGACTGTTATTCCATTTATTATCCTTGGATTCATGGCTGTACCTGCAACCAAGGTATTGCTAGCTATGGAAGATGTATCTAACTCTGATATGTCGATCAAAGTAACTGGTTACCAGTGGAAATGGCACTATGATTACAATGTCGGCGAAAATGCACAAGACATAAACTTCTTCAGTAATCTGTCTACTCCTATCGAAGAAATTCAAAACAAAGCAACTAAAAATGACAACTACCTGCTGGAAGTTGATAATTCTGTTGTTGTGCCAGTGAATAAGAAAATCCGCCTGCTGTTTACTTCAAATGATGTCATTCATGCCTGGTGGGTACCTGCATTTGCAGTGAAAAAAGATGCGATTCCCGGTTATATCAATGAGAGCTGGTTCAAGACTGATAAAGTCGGTACCTACAGAGGTCAGTGTGCAGAGTTATGTGGCACTAACCACGGCTTCATGCCAATCGTTGTTGAGGTTAAGTCTGAAGCCGATTATGCCAGCTGGGTTGATGCTCAAAAACAGCAGGCTGTTGCCGCTGCAGAAAGTTCCACTAAAACCTGGACTAAAGATGAGTTAATGGATCACGGAAAATCAGTCTATGCGACCAGTTGCGCAGCCTGTCATCAGGCTAACGGTGAAGGTATTCCTAATGTCTTCCCTGGTCTTGTAGGCAGCGCAATCGTTATTGGTGATGTCAGTAAACATATTGATATCGTTGTAAATGGTAAGTCCGGTACAGCGATGCAGGCATTTGGCCCGCAATTAAATGATGCTGACCTGGCCGCGTTAGTTACCTATGAGCGTAATGCCTGGGGTAATGATACCGGTGACGTTGTACAACCTGCTGATATTAAAGCAGCACGTTAGTAATAAACCAGTACAACAAATTACATTAATAATTAAATTCAACTAATTGAATTATAAGAGATATACGAGGCAACTATGAGCGCTGTTATCGAAGAACATCATGATGATCATCACGATCATAAACCAACCGGCATAGGCCGCTGGTTATTTAGTACTAACCATAAAGATATCGGAACCATGTACCTGTGGTTCAGTTTCGCTATGCTTTTTGTGGGCGGTACACTGGCACTGGTTATCCGTGCTGAATTATTTGAGCCGGGTCTGCAGTTTATAGAACCAGAGCTTTTCAATCAGATGACTACCCTGCATGGCCTTATCATGGTCTTCGGGGTAATCATGCCGGCATTCGTTGGTCTGGCTAACTGGATGGTACCATTGATGATCGGTGCGCCGGATATGGCATTGCCTCGCATGAATAACTGGAGTTTCTGGTTGCTGCCAGGCGCTTTCGGTATATTGATTTCAAGTCTGATCATGAGTCTGATGGGTATGGGTTCTGCGCCGAACTTCGGCTGGACATTCTATGCGCCACTGTCGACGACTTATGGACCAGACAGTACTGACTACTTCATCTTCTCAGTACATATGATGGGTATCTCATCAATCATGGGGGCGATCAACATCATCGCGACTATCATCAACATGCGTGCACCTGGCATGACCTACATGAAGATGCCTATCTTCGTATGGACATGGTTCATCACTGCCTACCTGCTGATCGCCGTTATGCCTGTACTGGCTGGCGCAGTAACCATGATGTTGACTGACCGTAACTTCGGCACCAGTTTCTTCAGTGCAGCCGGTGGTGGTGATCCAGTATTGTTCCAGCACGTTTTCTGGTTCTTCGGTCATCCTGAAGTGTATATCATGATCCTGCCTTCATTCGGTATCATCTCTCAGATCGTTCCTACTTTCTCTCGTAAGAAGATCTTTGGTTACTCTTCGATGGTATATGCAACCTCTTCTATCGCCTTCCTGTCATTCATCGTATGGGCTCACCATATGTTTACTACAGGTATGCCGGTTGCGACTGAACTGTTCTTCATGTACGCCACCATGCTGATCGCGGTACCAACAGGCGTAAAAGTATTTAACTGGGTAAGCACCATGTGGAGAGGTTCGCTGAGCTTTGAAACACCGATGTTATTTGCCATCGCTTTCATCTTCCTGTTCACCATCGGTGGTTTCACCGGCCTGATGCTGAGTATCGTTCCTGCTGACTTCCAGTACCATGATACTTACTTTGTGGTCGCGCATTTCCACTATGTATTAGTAACAGGTGCTTTATACGGTATCTTCGCTGCTGTTTACTTCTGGCTGCCTAAATGGACCGGAAACATGTATGACGAAGGTCTGGGTAAACTGCATTTCTGGGTGTCAACGATCTCAGTAAACGTATTATTCTTCCCGATGCACTTCGTTGGTCTGGCAGGTATGCCACGTCGTATCCCTGATTACAACATGCAGTTTGCTGAGTTTAATCAGATTGCTTCGATCGGTGCGTTTGTATTCGGTTTTGCACAACTAATCCTGCTGTACAACGTCATCAAAACCATTCGTGGTAAAGCAACAGAAAAAGCAACTGACCAGGTCTGGGAAGGTGCTGAAGGGCTTGAGTGGACATTACCGTCACCTGCTCCATTCCATAGCTTTACCACACCACCTACTGTTAAGTAGCTGTTATGCAAGGCGGTTATCAAGTGATGTCCGCCTTGCAACAGAGTGATATATAGATGAGTATTGATCAGAACAAACAGGACGATGGCAATAAAAAAGTTGTAAAAAACTTGCTGTTTGTGGTCGTTGGAATGTTCGGTTTTGGTTTCGCGCTGGTGCCACTGTACGATGTCTTTTGTGATATTACTGGGCTTAACGGTAAAACAGGTGATCAATATGCATCGCATGAACAGGTGCAGGTTGATACCAGTAGAGAAATAAAAGTTGAATTTCTGGCTAATGTAAACGCTGAGATGCCATGGGAATTTAAACCTTTAACCTATTCGGTCAAGGTGCATCCAGGAGAAGCGTCACGTATCGAATACGTCGCCAGAAACAAGACAGATAGAGATATAATCGGTCAGGCTGTTCCCAGCGTATCACCCGGGATAGCCGCAGCTCATTTTCAGAAGACAGAATGTTTCTGTTTTACCGAGCAGGTATTAAAGGCCGGCGAAGAGAAAATTATGCCAGTGGTATTTATGATTGACCCTTCAATTGATGAAGATGTTCATGAAGTGACACTGTCATATACCTTTTTTATAAAACCAGGATCAGAGGACGCGAGCGCAGCTAAAGATGATAAATCTGTAATTGCATTGAGCACACCTCTGGCACAACATTAAAAAAAACCAGGAAATAAAAGCTATGTCATCAACTACAAACCATGATGTATATTTCATACCAGAACCAAGCAAATGGCCGGTTGTAGGTACTATTGCACTTACAACATCTGTTATCGGTGCAGTTACCTCTATTCACGCAGGATCAATAAACCTGATTTTGCCTGTCGGTCTGCTAATGATCGCTTATCTGTTTTTTGGATGGTTCGGCGCCGTTATTAAAGAATCAATGGCTGATAGTTATAATGAGCAGGTCGATAAATCTTTCCGTATCGGCATGTTATGGTTTATCTTCTCAGAAGTGATGTTCTTCGCTGCCTTCTTCGGTGCCCTGTTCTACGCGCGTACCATCGCGGTAGCATGGTTAGGTGGCGCCGGTAATAACGCGATGACACATGAGCTGTTATGGCCGGCATTCGACGCCGTCTGGCCGGTGATGACCAATCCAGACAATGCCAAATTTGTCGGGCCAACAGAGGTAATACCCGCTACTGGACTGCCTGCCTGGAATACTGCAATACTGTTAGCTTCTTCTGTCACGGTAACCATCGCACACCATGCACTGCGCGCAAACCATAGGAAACCATTGATCTTATGGCT
>JBFFVI010000167.1:0-5005 GCA_041570895.1 Gammaproteobacteria bacterium | reverse complement strand
CGATTAGACGGCGAGCTATTTATCGTAACAGTGCACTTGAAGGTAAAAGTGTATTTGGTGTAGGTAAGCGTGGAGCCGATGCAGTAGAAGAACTTAATTCACTTATTCAAGAGGTAGTATAAATGTCAACGTCAGATCAAGCTAAGAGCAAGTTGCTCGATTCCATGCGAGCAAGCAAACAGGGCGCTAAAGAATCGCCAGTTGCCGAAAAGGCAGCACCTGAAAAGACTGCGCCTGCGAGCAAAGCTACAGCCGCACAAACAACAAAAAAAGCAGCTAAACCTGCCGCATCAAAACCAGCCGTCGCTGATAGCTTTCAAGCTGCAAAACGTGTTTGGCCGGACTGATCTGGCTAAATATAATCAGACTTATATCGCACCAGACTATTTAGTTGTCTGTTTGTGAAATGAGCTGACATGTCGAATGTCTATCTAACCGCTGTACAAATGAGTCTTGTCTCGCCTGCTATGTTACTTAACAATGATTCGATGACAAACATGATGGATTTCAGTTAGAGCTGATAATGAAGCATGAAAAAAACTAAAAACATATCGAGCTCCAGCGACAACAGATACACTCCACCATCTGCAATACCTGATAACCTGATTCGATATACTACCTTGCGTCAATTTCAGGTGTTTGAAGCAATTTACCGACTTGGTAGCTTTACCCGTGCGGCAGAAGAGTTGTTTCTGACTCAGCCTACAGTCTCTATGCAAATCCGGAAACTATCAGATGCGATAGGTGTGCCTTTGTTTGAACATGTTGGTCGAAATGTGCGACCAACAGAAGCCGGTGCCGAAGTTTACGATGCCTGTAAAAGTATGTTCGAGACACTGGCTAACCTGGAGATGAAAATCTCTGATATGAAGGGTCTAAGACGTGGTCGCCTGAATATGTGTGTTATCACTACGGCAAAGTATCTCGCGCCAGAGATGCTGGGTGAGTTTAGTCGTGACTACGCAGGCATCAACCTGTCTCTCATAATAACTAACCGTGATACGGTTATTGAGCGTATGCGAGCAAATGAGGATGACCTGTATATTATGGGGCAGGTGCCTGAAGATGAGCTGGAAGTTGTATCTTATCCTTTTGGCCCTAACCCCCTGGTTGTCCTGGCGCCGAGAGACCACCCTTTAGTTGGCAAAAAAAATATCAAGCTGGAAGAGATTGCGCAAGAGCCTTTTATTATTCGTGAGGCCGGCTCAGGTATCAGAGATGCAACTTATCGCATTTTTGAGAGTAAAGGATTGAAGCCCAATGTGCGCATGGAACTGGGTAATACTGAAGCTATCAAGCATGCTATCTTCGGTGGCCTTGGGATCTCTGTCATGTCATTGCATACCTTGGCGATCGAAGGTGTGGATGGTCCTCTTGCTGTGCTCGATGTTGATGGCTTTCCAATTTTACGTAACTGGTATCTGGTTCATCGTAAAGATAAGGAATTGTCTCTGGTCGCTAAAACCTTTCTCGAGTTTGCAATAGAGTATGAGCCCATAATACGTAAACGTATGGAAGACATGTGGCCTGCATTAAAAAGCATTATTAAATATGCTGATGCTGAGAAAGAGCAATCAGCCAAGGTTAAATAATAACGGTGTGCATCAACGTTACTGGTATTTTTCTTAGCATCACAATAGCAATGCGGCCAAAGTACAACCCTGGCCGATCGCTCGTGGCTAAGATTAACTGGATCTGTTTTTAACAGAATGTTATTTTTAGTGGCGCGAAGGGTGAGGTGCAGGGGTATAGCGAATAACATCGTTGTCGGCAACTGCTGCTGCATTATTCGAATGACGGGCGTACTGTACTAACATACGACCTTTCAAGCTTCGCCCTGCCGATTATGAATTGCAAATCAATGTAGCAAATCAAACGGGCCTGACATCATTGATTTTTTATACTCGTTGTCGTGATGCTTCGATGTAACCGATCCCTTCATTTATCGTGAGATCATCAATTGTAGTCGCTTACTGTTAACTGGCTTCAGCTTCATCACTTGGTGGTGTGCAACTTGTGCCGTACAGTACTGTTAGTGCTTTAAGTGCAGTTTGCTTATCGCTAAAGAATCGATCTTCACCTATTTCTTCGATCAATCCGCTGACATCCAGTAATTTCATCACCTGGTGTTTTAATCCGCTAAACATGATTTTCACATCCAGCTCTGCTAGACGATCATTAAGTTCACGTATTTTTTCTTCGCCAGAGGCGTCCATCTCATTGATACCACTGCCGATCACCAGGATCGCTTTGACATCGGGAAATTTACGTTCGGCTTCAAGAATGATGTCTTCGAAATAAGCCACGGTAGCAAAAGTTAACGAGCCATCAAAACGAACAGGAACAAACGAGTCGCTGATCGGAGCAAGCTTATGCGAACGTATTCCGCCCAGGGTGCCATCGCGCTTGTAGCTAACAATTTCAGCGCGTGGTTTCATGGTGCGAATCAGATAATCGATCACCGTTAAAGCAACACCGAACAAAATACCGTTAGCAATAGAGGGAGCCATGACTAACGTGGCAAAGAATGTGGTTATGCCAATAATGGCGCCAACGCGATCAACTTTCCAGGCTTGTGTTAATGGTTTTATTCGGATCAAGCTGAATACCGCCATCATAACGATCACCGCCAAAACGGCTTGTGGAAGATGGTATAAGTAAGGTGTGAAGAATAGCAGCACCAGAACCACGGCAGTGGCACTGATGATGGCAAATAGCCCTGTTTTCGCACCTAGCTTTGCAGCCACAGCGGACCGCGAGAATGAACCACTTACGGTGAATGAGCCAAAGAAACTACCTGCGATATTAGCCAGGCCCTGGCCGACAAGTTCTTTACTTGCATCTACTCGCTCGCCTGTAGAGCTGGCAATCGCTTTAGAAATCGAAGTCGCTTCCATAAAGCCGATTAGCGCCATCACTAAAGCAGCAGGAAGCAATGCTAGTAGCAGTTCCCATTGAATAATGGGTACTTGGAAGCTAGGTAATCCTTCTGGAATAACGCCAACAACACTACCACCTGCTGACAAAACTATCTGGTGATTTTTAATTCCGGAAAACCGCCAGGTATAATCTTCAAGCTGATAGCTATCTGGAATCGCGTCCCCACTAAACATCGTCAACTGTTCATTATCGTCTAATGCAGAGGTGAAAATAATGGAGTGAATCTCAATGCGACGCTTGGTGTTTTCTTTCTTTATGATTTTTAATTCATGGCCTGCAACCGCAGCACTTGCCAGTAATTCTGCTGCTTTTGCGAAGTCATGTTGCTCGTCACGTTTCTCTAGAGCCTCCGCGTTTCTTGTTAATTCTGCAATTTCTGTTATTAAGGTCGCTATGCGTTGTTCGGTGGTGTTGTAACGTTCAAGCAGTTCAGCCGTCTCGGGCTCATGGATCTGGGAAACGTCTATCGTTACCTTGTTTTCATAACCGGTGGTCGAGCTGATCAGTGTGGCCAGAACAACAACGATTAATACACCCGGTAGTGCACTGGATACTCTGCGTAACCCTGAGATTACTACCCATGCACCGATTGCGAATACCAATGTTGCAAGATGCATCTGTGGAATTTGTTCAACAACTCGCCATAGATCGGCAAGATAAGATTCTGTGCGAGGGAATGGTACGCCAATAATTTTACTTAATTGAGAAAGGCCAATGATTAACGCCGCGGCATTGGTGAAGCCAACAATAACCGGGCTAGATAACAGATTAATTATCGCGCCAAGTTTAAAAATACCTAATGCCAGTCTTAAGATGCCCACCATGAGTGCGAGCATGATCGATAACTCGATAAA
Source organism: Gammaproteobacteria bacterium (assembly GCA_041570895.1). GTDB lineage: Bacteria > Pseudomonadota > Gammaproteobacteria > SZUA-229 > SZUA-229. The sequence goes on along the minus strand of JBFFVI010000167.1, from coordinate 1,211 downwards.
GTTGGCGCTGCCCGGGGTTGCAAATGGAATCAACGCCGCTGCCGACATTAATGACAGCATGGCGACAGGCCCGGTATGCAACTGACTGGAAGAGCCCCATAAAGATGCAATTATCACAGGCACAAACGAGGCATACAGGCCATACACCACGGGCAGCCCGGCAAGCTGTGCATAAGCCATACTTTGTGGTACCAAGATAAGCGCCACGGTAATACCTGCGAGTAAATCAGCACGTATTTTGTCTTGTGTGATTGGAAACCAGCGTAAGAATGGTAGTAGTGTATATGCTAATTTGTGCACTTCTATCTTCTCCCTAAATAACTGCCCTTAAAATTGAGGGGCGGTCGAATATTGGAAATATTTGCTTTCAGAACCCCTTATGTTTAGAACATGCCAGTGCTTTGTTTAAATTCTAATTGTGCAAGCATGAAAAATAACAGGAGAAAAATGGACGGTTAGTTTAGAGAATACTTATGCAGAAAGATAATCGATACTTTCAATAGAATCTATAGTTTTACGTCTATGGATTTGGTAAACGTAACATGAGACCACACACTAGTATACAGGTGATGATGCATATTTAGCGCATATATTTGGGTCAGAGTAAAAATATATATAGTTTTTACTCTGACTCCAGTTATACCGATACGAATGATTATCAGTTGTCACCGCCCCTTTAAATCCTGGTTATCAAAAGCACGGTTTAAGTCTTGTCGAAACAAGGTTGAGATTTCGTCCTCTTAGTAACAATCTATTAATAATTCACTTAATAAAGTAAAGTGTTTAATTACGCATTTATTAAGTAATATTCAGCTTATTTTGTTTCTACGAATGTTGTTTTGAATTAGAATCATATGAGAAAACGGCCAACAGTTTTTTATGCGACGGCAGATATCAGGAAGTATTAGTTTCAAGCATTAGAGGAAAGATTGTAATATGCAGCAGCTGATTTTGTTAGTTATCGCGCTCCCGTTTCTCTCGGCAATTGTGACTCAGCTGTTTTGTGCCCGATTAGGCAAACGGGCTGCAACCGTTAGCGTAATGTCACTTTGGCTGACTTTTATTCTAGCCTGCATAACTCTCTGGCTAGCAACTTCCGATGCCACTCTACAAGACTATTCGCTTTTATCCAGTTCGGGTTTGATTCGTTTTGATTCGCTAGCTACGCTAATGTGCATTGTCATCTCGGCCATTAGTCTCACTGTACACAT
>JBFFVI010000166.1:0-5028 GCA_041570895.1 Gammaproteobacteria bacterium | reverse complement strand
TCTCTCGTATAATCGATGACTTTTTCTGCACCTAACGATTTCACCAACGCTATATTTTTCGTCGCACAGACCGCAGTCACATTGATCTCAAAATATCTTAGAAGCTGGACTGCCGCCGAACCAATTGCCCCGGTGGCACCATTAACGAGAACAGCCTGCCCTTTTTCAAGATTCACCTTGTTGATAAAATTATAAGCATAATGCGCACCTTCAGAACTAACTGCCGCCTGCTCATAGCTTATACCTTCAGGCATGGTTACCGCATTATCTTCATGTGTCGTCAGGTACTGCGCCTGAGAACCTGAGCCGTCGTCATCAAAACCAAAAACTTTATCTCCTGCTTTTAGAGACGACACACTTTTACCAACTGCGACGATTTCTCCGGCAAACTCTGTTCCGGGTACTTTCTTCTTTGGCCTGATTAATCCCGTAACCAGCCTCATAAAAAACGGTTTTGCTCTAATTGTTGCACAGTCTGTTCGATTTACTGTGGCTGCATGCACTAATACCAGCACCTCATTAGCCTTAGGCACAGGTTTCTCAATCTCTTTAAGTCGAAGAACATCCGGTAAGCCGTATCTTGTGTAGACAATTGCTTTCATATGTTTACCCAATTCATGCTTTAGTGTCATTATTTATAACACATCATATAACTTCAAGAAATCACAGCCATGCCGTCATTACGATTGCTACGGGGTTATAATGAAAACCTTTGAACTTTAATCATAGGGCACACAGTGGATATAGGTATTATTGGCATTGGCCTGATGGGCCACGCGTTCGTGGAACGCTTTCTGTCACAGGGATTTACCGTCAGGGTATTTAACCGCAGCCAGGATAACATCAAGGACCTGGACGCAGATGGTGTCACCGTGTGCGCCACAACGGATGAGCTGATACGTTTATCCAGCACCGTTATCCTGATGCTCAGTGACGCAGAGGCTATCAACAACCTGCTGGCGCTCAACAGGCAAGTCGACCTGCAGGGTAAAACCATCTTGCAGATGGCGACGATTTCGCCAGCAGAATCCAAAGACATCGCCGAAGCCATCTCATCAAGTGGCGGCCGTTACCTGGAAGCCCCAGTACTCGGCAGCATACCCGAGGCAAAAACAGGCACGCTGATCATCATGGCAGGCGGATCAAAAACAGTATTTGAGGATGCTCTACCTACACTACAGGTATTGGGCGCTGCGCCCCGGTACATAGGAGCAACAGGTTCAGCGGCTGCGCTCAAGCTGTCGATGAATCAGCTGATTGCTGCTTTAACCGCCGGTTTTTCCCTGAGCCTTGGTTATGCGATGAAAAATGGTGTCGACACTGATGTATTTATGGAAACCGTGCGTGAAAGTGCACTGTATGCAAAAACCTACGACAAGAAGCTGCAAAAATATATCGAGCGTGACTTTGGTACGGCTAACTTCTCAACCCGGCATCTACTAAAAGACATCCGGCTGTTTATCAGAGATGCCAAAGCGGCTGGCCTGAATACCGATGCGCTGGAAGGCATCGAAAGAATAACAGAGCAGACAGTTGAAGCTGGCATGGGCCTTATGGACTACTCATCGATATTCCAGCAGATCTGTCCAGACACTTAAGCCGTTTCATCTGAAAGCGTTTGATATTTTTTTATCGGCCAAATAACGATAAAATGTGATATTGTAAAATGAACTTCCAGTATAAATATATCGGGGTGTAGCGCAGCCTGGTAGCGCGCTTCGTTCGGGACGAAGAGGTCGGAGGTTCAATTCCTCTCACCCCGACCACCTATTATTTAATCCCTCCCTTTTTAATTATTTTCTATAGGGCATATGCCCTATACCCACTAATATTCCACCACTAGCGATATTTGCCTGATGTAAAATAATGATTGCAGCTTATATTGTTCTCTATCAATCTAATGGAGATTACTATGAACGCTACCGACTATCGTTATTCATTGCCAGCCAAAATTATTCATATGGGGCTTGCCGTATTTGGCATTATTTCCTATCTGACTGCAGAGGGTGCAGAACACAGCGATGGAGGTATTGGCTACCAGCTGCATGCTTACCTGGGGCTAACACTGATGGTATTTATCATATTAAGAATACTTCACGCTTATACTGGCCCAGCCGAAATGCGACTCTCCAGCCTGTCGCCTTTTTCAAAACTGCAGTGGATACAGGCTGTTGAAGACGTGAAGAATCTGTTGCAACTTAAAATGCCTGAACGCGGCATGCATGAGGGCATCGCCGGCCTGGTACAGGCATTTGGTCTGTTGATCTTTGGCTGGATGGGAGCAACGGGTACAGCACTGTATTTCATCAACGAAAGCACCCATGGAACACTTTATGAAATATTCGAAGAGACACATGAGGTCGGTGAAAGCCTTATTCCACTGTTTTTGATACTGCATGTCGGCGCCGTAATAGTACACACATTAACCGGCAAGCCAAACTGGAAAAAGATGTGGAGCTTTAACAAATAATACGCCGACTTTTTGCTGGACTGATATAATTGTCCGTTATGAAAATACGGAACTATCTTTCTGTTGGCGTGCTTATTTCGGCAGCATTATTCTTTGCATACGACATCATCAGTGACCTCAATGCGGGCATTGATAGCTATTCACATATCATCGTTGAAATCATCGTCTGCCTGGCTATCACTGCGGTCCTGTTCCAGGTGTTAACTCGTGTCGCTTCTCTGAAGCATGCAGTGCATAGTGAAAAAATAAAAACAGCTCGTTTGTCCGGTGAACTATTCAAAGTGATGAACAAACAGTTCAGCGACTGGGGACTGTCACCATCAGAAAACGAAGTTGCCTTACTTCTGATCAAGGGCATGTCGATGAAAGAGATATCCGAATTACGGCAGGTTAAGGAAAAAACCGTCCGTCAGCAGGCAACCCAGATTTATGCCAAATCCGGTTATGCCGGACGCCATGAACTTGCCGCGCATTTCATAGAAGACCTGATGTTAGAAAATAATAAGTAGTTAAAAGGTGATGATTTTTTTCTCGTTTCGAACAGACCTGTCGCCTTTTGATATATCTCATGTTAAACCCTACAAATCTTCTGCTATAGTGACAAAAGACGCTGACTATAAAACAAAAACACTGTGAAGATAACCGCTTGATGCTACATCAGCAAGAGAAGCAATCATGAAAGATTTAGTTCTGGACGACACACTAACTGTCGGCATCGAAGAGATCGATGACGATCATAATAAACTGGTCAATCTATTAAATATCCTCAATCATTCTATAACGGAAGGAGCTGCTACTGATTACATAGAAGCGGTACTGGACGAACTGATAAATTGTACTGTCTGGCACTTTAGCCATGAGGAGCGCTTAATGCTGAAGTATGGTTATGACGGATATGAAGAACACAGGACAGAGCACCAGGACCTGATCAACAGTGCCAGAGAGCTTAAAAAGAAGTTTATCCAGATGAGACAACTTGATGAAAAAGAAGATCTGGCATTTCTGGAACGTTGGCTAACTGAACATATACTCGTTGCCGATACGAGATTAGCTTCTTATCTTATCGAGGCGATGTAGTATTTTATTAAAAAAGATTCTGCGAAAGTAAAACCAGGGTACACGCCCTTTCAACCTTTATGCCCGAATCTGTCAGCACTTTTTCATGTTGTTCATCTTCGGTACCAGGATTCATTATGACTCTTCTTGGGCAGGCTTTAATGACGTCCTTGACATGATCATGAAATCTCGCCGGATTGACATACAGGGTAACCGTATCAATTTCGCCGTCATATTCATCAACCGATTTAAAGCATTTCTGGCCTTCGATCTGAGACTTAAACGGATTCACCAGCACAACATCATACCCACGCTCCTTTAGCGCATGCATAGCCATATTGGCATATCTTTCAGGTTTATCGCTTGCTCCAATGATTGCAACAATCTTCATCATTTCTTTTTGCTTTTAATAATCTGATTACGGCTCACTATTCATCTTCTTCGTTAGAACTTATTACAACTCCTTCTGTCATAAACCATTGAAAATAGCAATGTCCGTTCCTTATACACCAGCGTCAGAGATGCCTGACAAACCAATACTAATGACACACTTCAGAATTCTTAGCATCTGCTTAATCTGTTTATCTGTTGCAGCTTGCAAAACACAGGAACAAACCGCTGCCGTTAAAAAAACCACTGATATCAAATCAGTGACTGAGACAACAGCCAATCAGAATCCCACAATAATAAAGACCCGGCCCGTAATGAATCTATCAATCGACAACATGCCTGTTCAGCATCAAGTCAATGACGATAACTTTTTGAATACAGGCAATCAGCGCACTGAGAAAAATACTACCTTATTTGAAACGCTAAGCAAGAGTAGAATTGAAAAGAAAATTAATTTAAACGGAAAATTGCTTACCGATGAAGAAAAAATCGAAAACAAAGCATACCTGGACTCGGTCAAAGGGATGCAAATAAATATCGAGGGCAGCTTTAATTAAAACAAAATCGTTGCTGCAATACCCCAATTTTCAACACTTCAACCAATGAAGCCAGTGGCCTTTATCTTTTACAGCGGTTTACAGCCCGCCAGGCTTCTGGCTTCGATCTCCCGGCGCTTGTTTGATGCCAGCCTTTCATGCATAACCACATTATAGATATCATCCCGGTAACTAACATCAATAACATAGCTACTATTTTTTCGTGGTCGCAATAATGTGTCGTAACTTACAGTGCTTGACCCCGTAAAGAAACCAGAGCTGGAAAAAACAAAGACCAGGTAACTCGAGCGGCCAGTGGCAAGACCTATATCCGTCTCCGAATTCTCAAGCTGAATGGACCCTGAGTATTCGATACTGCAGTCGGGTTTAACTTCGTATATCTCAATGGCTGCCTCTACGCCAGATTCAGTATTAGTGATAACACGAATGTTCTTATCCGGCGTGTTCGAATAGGTTTTTACTGCTGAACAGGCAGCGAGCATGCTGAGCACTGCCATTATTGTGAGAAAGTCTCTGAATCTGGAAAATACCACCATTTCTGCGCCCGCACTGTTC
>JBFFVI010000165.1:0-5032 GCA_041570895.1 Gammaproteobacteria bacterium | reverse complement strand
TATTGATATAAGTCAATTATCTAATAAAAGATAATATTTAAAAGGTAGAGGCATCGACGATGTTGATAATTGACTTATATCAATACAGCTTGAGAGCAATTGCCGTCTTATACATATGCGATGCAAAAATATTTAAGCTCAAAAAATAACAACATAAACAATATTTTTCAGTGGAGGAAAGTGTGAACGTTAAACAGATAGCAGTTAAGTTAACTTCAACGGTAGCCCTGAGCGTCATGCTTGGTGGTTTGATTATAATGGATGTCTCAGCCGCAGATATAGACAAATTAGTTGAGGATTGTACTCATTGTCATGGTAAAGACGGTGCCAGCACCGAGCCGAAAGCTCCAATCATCGGCGGTTTTTCTGCGCAATATCTCATGGACAGTATGGCCGCTTATGTCGATAAAGATCGACCCTGCCCGGAATTTGAATACCCTGACGGTCCACACAAGGGCGATAAAACCGACATGTGCAAGATCGCCGATGATATTTCTGAAGGTGACGTCAAGGAAATAGCCGAACATTTTGCCAGCAAACCATTCGTCCCGGCCAAACAGAAATTCGATGCCGCACTGGCAGCAAAAGGTAAAGATGTGCATGATGAACTTTGTGAAAAATGCCATAGTGCTGGCGGCAGCCTCGCCAGTGATGATGCCGGAATCCTCGCGGGCCAATGGATTCCGTACCAGGAACAAACCTATAAGGATTACAGCTCAGGCGATCGCAAGCAGCCCAAAAAGATGAAAATAAAAATGAAAAAGCTCGACGATGAAACCACGAAACAGCTCATTCATTATTACAGCAGCATGCAGTAACTAATTCGCCCTATTTTACGCAAACTAGATGCCTCTGCTGACGCACACTGCAAATACCGCAGGTTGTTACATGTTGTATAAATTGATCATGCAATGTCAAACACGGGAAGTGTTGTTATGCCGTTTCAAAAATTTCTAATAGGTGTATTTACAGGCATTGTTTATTTATCAACAAGCCTTTTACCTGCACCGGCGATGGCGTTAGTCAACACCGAAAACAAACCGGTCGGCGCAGCGCAGACAGCTTACAAACTGAACGATGCAAGCTGTTTAAGCTGTCACGCTGACACTCAGAAAGAGATACAGGTGGTGTTGCCGGTCGAAGAAGGTGAAGAACAAGAAATGCGGCCACTGTTGTCAGTCAATGACAACAATTATAAAAAAGCTGTACATGGTGACATGACCTGCATCGATTGCCACAGCAATATTGTCGATAGCAAAGCAGAACATAACAAATCCGAACTACCCGATCCCGATTGCTCGAGCTGTCATATAGATCTGTGGGAAAGTTACAAGAAACAGGGTCTCGCCGCGCAAATGCAACGTATGGGTGTGGTGGTAGAGAACATCGATGCTTTCGAAAAATCGTATCATGCGAAACCGGCAAAGGTGGGCCTCAAGGCATCCTGTGATGACTGCCACCATTCCCATGATTTCAACGTTCCACCCGGGGCACTTTGAAGCGCACAGATTGGCACCTGACTATCCCTAACATGTGTGCAAAATGCCATGAAGATTCCTTAAAAGAATACAAAAATTCTGCGCATGGCAACGAAGCCCTGCAGAAAAATAATCCAAAATCAGCCGTATGTGTTGATTGTCACACCTCTCATGGTATTACCAGAACTTCACGCGACCCTTTTCAACTTGCCGTCACCAAAAAGTGTGGCAGTTGTCACGAAGAAAAATTTGAGACTTACCGTGACACCTATCACGGCCAGATCAATACATTGGGTTACCCCCATACAGCGAAGTGTTATGACTGCCACGGCAGTCACGAAATTCTCGGCGTCGACAACCCTGAATCGACCATTCACCCGGATAATCGTATCGAGACCTGTGAAGAATGTCATGATGGCAAAAAAATTGCGCAGGCCACGGAAAGTTTTCTAAGTTTTGGTCCTCATGCCAATAGCCATGACTACGAGAAATACCCACAGGTATGGATTGCTGCGAAATTCATGCACGGCCTGCTATTGTTTGTCTTCGGTTATTTCTGGCTGCATTCGCTGCTGTGGTGGTTTAGAGAATACCGTGATCGCCGTGGACAGAAAGATCAACTACACATTCGCACTGATGAACTAATTCCAGGCGAAGAACAAATAAAAACTGACAAACGCCAGGTGCGGCGTTTCGGACTAATCTGGCGCATTGGCCACCTGTTGTTTGCACTAAGTGTGATGATGCTGATCGTGACCGGCATGGCAGTGTTTTATGCCTATACTGCCTGGGCACCGGTGGTCATTGATCTACTCGGCGGCCCAAAAATGGCCGGCCTCATCCATCGCATCAGCGCGGCGATCATGCTCGGAATTTTCTTCCTGCACCTGGTCGGTGTGTCGATCAATATCTACCGCAACCGGAAGACTTTCCGCTGGTTTGGCCCCGACTCAATGCTGCCTAACTGGAAAGATTTATGGGATGCCCTGGGCATGTTCAAATGGTTCGTCAATAAAGGCCCACGGCCGGTATTCGACCGCTGGACATACTGGGAGAAATTCGATTACTGGGCAGTGTTCTGGGGTATGGCCATCATCGGCGGCAGCGGTATGATGCTATCCTTCCCTGAAGTTACTGCCGAAATTTTCCCTGGCTGGATGTTCAATGTGGTCATGCTGGTACATGGCGAAGAAGCCTTCCTGGCGGCCGTGTTCCTGTTTACGGTGCATTTCTTCAATAACCATTTCCGTCCAGATAAAATGCCACCCCCTGACGTAGTAATGTTCACCGGTTCCCAGTCTCTGGAAGAATTCAAACGCGAGCACAAACTGCAGTACGAGCGCCTGGTCGAGACCGGACAACTGGAAAAATACCTGGTGGATGCACCTTCCAGACCGATGACACTTGCATCAAAAATCCTCGGACTCACACTGATTACCTGTGGTTTAGCACTATTGATTGTTGTCGGGATTGGTTTCTTCGGTGGTTATACGGCGAGCTAATCGAAATCGGTCAGTACAGTCTTTATCCTGAAAATAACGCTCCCTCATTACTATGAGGGAGCGTACTTGTACGACATCATGGATTAAAAATACTTCACTGCAAGCCACCTTGTTTCGGCATACATCACCCGCAGCGGCCTGCAGCCTAAGCCTTCCTCACCATATCAGAACCACCAAAGTCACAGCAGAAAATTAACTTCGAGCGAGAGCTATTGCAACAGTGCGTGTTCCAGAAGCCATAGCTTATCGGTTATGGCCATATTATGGTAACAATGTTATTTGTTACGTTTGTTTGCAAAACATTAACACCAGAACAATCCAGGGGTCGCTTACCGGCCAACAGCAGTCATTCACACAAATAAAAACGGCTCCCGAATACTCAAAATTTGCTGTTTAAAACAGGTAAGATTAAATACAAATCGAAGTCTACTTATTCTTTTCTAGAAAACTGTTAAGTATGTCAAATTGCGCTTCCATTTCTTTATTCATTGCTTCCTCGGCATCCGAAAAGTTTGGATTTTCTTTCCCTTGATGAAGACTAGCGCAGATCCGCGCCATACGACAATAACTCGCAACGTTCTCAGCCAGGTGGTGGATTTTCCGTACACCATATGTTGGTGACACACAGTTCATGCAAGCTTCCGCAACAAGATGTGCAGCGTGCTTACAATAATCTAGCTCAGTAAGGTCTGAACGCGGATGTGTGGCTACATAAACAGAGTGTACTACCTGATATGCCATCTCAAGCTCTTCGGGTGTAATATCACTCTTTTCAGCTAGATTCTTTACATTTTGTGTACAACGCTCATCTGTCAGATCTAATACATTTTCAACAAACCGGGCACCAATCTGACGTTGTTGATTCAATGGTAGTAATGATAATGTTTTTTTGAATGTTTCATTATTTGTAATCTTATCCACGACTGTCTCCTGGTATCAGTAAGCAATTAAGTAAATATATCTTATTCTATGCCTATTACGCCTCATATACATATCACGACAACAAATTAGAAACAATGTCGATTTAGATCAGACAGAGAAAGTAAAAATCTTGTGATGAAATAATCATAGCTATATTAAAAATCAACGGATATCAATTTTGTTTGCAACTATTCTAAAAAAAGCAGTCGATTATTAAAAAACAGTAAACCGATTGGTTGACTCGTTATATCGTACTAACAAGTACCAGAACAGCAACAAACCGTAGGTCAAAAATAACGCACCACCCCAACTTCCTATCATATCTGGCATAAAGGCCTGCACACCTAAAGGCGTAATTTCTGCCATTCCCTCTATAAAATCCGGGTTAAAATCTATAGCTAACAAACCCGCTTTGGAAAATAAAGCGTTGGCGGTAGAACCACTCCATGCAAAAAAAATCAATGCGATCATCAACTTAATATGTCCTTCTCCAATCCTCCATAGTGAACCGGAAGCGCAACCACCAGCAAATACCATACCAATGCCAAACACCAGGCCACCTAGTAATGAGCCTATCCAGAACCGAGAAGGAATCATCAAATAGGGATCTACCGTGCCCTTAGCAATCAATGCTGCGCCTACTGGCGCACCTAAAGCAATGGCAAGAATCATCGCTTTGGTCATCTCTCCTTCTGCCGTCATAAACGGTTCTCTGAAAACCCGGGAAAAACAGAAACGTGAACGATGCAAAATAAAACCAATGCCGAAGCCAGCGAGAATTAACAAAGCACGCGCGGCTTTTTTCTCGTCACCAGAACCCCACCAGTTTATCGCCCAGCTCAAAATAAAGACAACGACCAGTAATCCAAACCATGGATACCAGTGTTTAAAGCGAGCGGGTTTTACTGCCGGCGCATTCATACCCCAACTGATATTATCCATGGTCCATAGCAGCAACTTTAAACCTATGACTGCACCCACTAGCAAGCCAGACCACATCGCCCAGCCCGCATAGGAAGAAAAAGTTAGAGGCACAAAAAAACCACCCGTAGTGCAACCACCTGCCAAAGTAGCGCCTATTCCCATTAGCGTGCCGCCAACCATCGCCCATATATATTCAAGTTTAGGTGG
>JBFFVI010000164.1:0-5047 GCA_041570895.1 Gammaproteobacteria bacterium | reverse complement strand
CGGATGCAACATAACCCACGGCAATGAAAGTCTGATCAGGCCGGGCGGTAAGCTGCAAAAAACAGAAAGCGGTAAAGAGGCGGTTTCTGTTCTTCACAGCCTGCTGCATGAAAACGATCACACAGCTCAGCACAACCGCGAACATTTTGATCAGCACAATGTACTGGCGATCAATCTGATGTCATCACCGGGTGCCGGTAAAACTGCACTGCTGGAAGCGACGATTCAGTCGCTCGGCCAGAAAGCCAACCGCGATATCAGGATAGCAGTCATCGAAGGCGATCTTGAAACCGAGAACGATGCCGAACGCATCCGCAAGCATGGCGTCAAGGCGATACAGATCGCCACTGGCAGTGCCTGTCACCTCGACGCGCACATGATCCACCAGGCCCTGCATAACCTGGATCTGTCTGAGTTCGATGTCGTGTTTGTCGAGAACGTCGGTAACCTGGTCTGTCCGGCAAGTTTCGATCTGGGGCAGCACCAGAACGTTGTTCTACTCTCTGTGCCTGAAGGCGACGATAAACCGGCTAAATATCCGGTCATGTTCCGCACCGCTGATCTGGTGATGATCAGTAAAGCCGATCTGTTGCCGATACTCGATGATTTCAAAATAGACAATGCAAAACGTTACCTGCGTGATATCGCCAGTACGGCACCGGTAATGGAAATCTCTGCAAAAGATCAATCAGGTATGTCGCAGTGGCTCGACTGGATCCATCAGCAGATAGACATCCGTAGATCCTATCTCGAACAACATCCGGTTGCGGCCGGTCATCATCGCCATCATGAGCAGGAAGAGAAAAGAAGCTGATAATGGCGACCGGCGCGAAACAATGGCTTGAACGTATTCATGCTTTACCGCAGCAGAAAGACAGGGTAAAGATCATGAATGTCTGTGGCGGTCATGAGCGCTCGATCACCATGGCGGGCCTGCGCAAAGTATTGCCAGATTATATCGAGCTGGTTCCCGGTCCCGGCTGTCCCGTCTGTATCTGTCCGGAAGAAGATGTCTTTGAGGCAATTCAACTGGCGCTGCATGAAGACATCATCATGGTCGCCTTTGGCGACATGCTGCGGGTGCCGGTAAACGTTCCGAAAGCCAGAGCGCGGACCATGGAACAGGCCAGGGCACAGGGCGCTGATATCCGTCCGATCGCATCACCCACCGAAGCGGTGAGTATCGCCAGGCAGAATCCTGACAGGGAAGTGGTATTTTTTGCCGCCGGTTTTGAAACCACCACTGCGCCGGTCGCTGCGATGCTGGTGGAAGGGGTGCCGGATAATCTCTCGGTGTTATTGTCCGGTCGACTGACCTGGCCAGCGGTTGCCATGCTGCTCGATTCCGGTACCCCCGGGTTTGATGCGCTGATCGCGCCGGGTCATGTGTCGACTATCATGGGGCCAGAAGAATGGCAGTTCGTCGTCGACAAACACAACATCCCTGCAGCAGTTGCCGGCTTTCAGCCAGAAAGTTTGCTGGCCGCGATGTATTCGACATTACGTCAGCTTAACGATGAGCGTTATTTTCTGGATAACTGTTATCCGCAACTGGTGAAAGCCGGCGGTAATAAATCCGCCCAGGCACATTTGAATAAGGCGATGAATGTTTATGATGCTAACTGGCGGGGTGTCGGTATCATTGCTCAATCCGGTTACCTATTAAACCAGAGCTACAGCAAGCATGACGCCAGGAAGTTATTTCCTTCCTACGCGGATGATGCCCGTAAACGCGCCGGGCAGATGCCGCCGGGGTGTGACTGTGCACAGGTCGTGCTCGGTAAGATCTATCCCAATGAATGCAGACTGTTTGGCAAGGCGTGTATACCAAGAAACCCGATTGGTCCCTGCATGGTTTCCGATGAAGGCGCATGCCGGATCTGGTGGGCGGGTGGTATGCGTGAATCTGAAAACACCAGGCAGAAAGCGGTTGGTTAATTATCTGTTACAGCAATTAATTGATTAGTGTTTGTATCTATATCCAGGCATCGCGGTTTGCAGAACTGCGCCTACTGGCTAGTGATCTCCTCGTCGTAGGAGCGGAACTTGTTCCGCGATGCCAAAACATAACAGATTTAACCAAACGACAAAAATGTATATATTAAATACGACAGACAATCCGTTTTTCAATAACCCGGCAAATTTATAGAAACAAACCAGGCCTAATATGTGGACACCTGTTTAAACAAAAAATTAGATGCGGTGCTATCTGCCAGGCAGATTATATTATCCGGCCAGGTGCAGGGTGTTGGCTTCCGGCCTTTTATTTATCGGCTTGCAAAGCAACATAAACTAACAGGCTGGGTTAGAAACTGCGTCGGTATTGTTGAGATTCATGTTCAGGGGTCATCTCATAACCTGGAAAAATTCCTTAACGATATATTTGATAAAAAACCGCCACTCGCAAAACCTGAGCTTGAATCAGATACTCAGATTGATGTTGCCGATTTTCATGAGTTCAGTATCCTCGAAAGTCAGTCGCAGGGTGTCTCGCACATCAGTGTGCCGGTCGACCTGTTTCTATGTGATGACTGTCTCAGTGAATTAAACAATCCATCAGACCGGCGTTACCATTATCCGTTTATCAACTGCACTCAGTGCGGTCCGCGTTACACCTTGATCAGAAACCTGCCTTATGATCGAGCGAATACGACGATGGCCGAGTTTGAGTTATGTCCGTTATGTCTTGCTGAATATGAAGACCCTTCGGATCGTCGCTTTCACGCAGAACCAGTGGCCTGTAAAGACTGCGGGCCATCGCTGACGTTCCATGAAAAAACTACAGGCATCAATGATAATCAAACGGCACTGCTAAATACGGTGGCGGCCTTGAAGCAGGGCAGGGTCGTCGCCGTTAAAGGTATCGGTGGTTATCATCTGATGTGTGATGCGGCCGATAACGAAGCCGTTGATCGACTGCGAAAAAACAAACCCAGACCTGATAAACCACTGGCGGTGATGTTCCCCGCACCGCTGGATAATCCGTTTAAATTTGCCGAAGACTCAGTGAATTTAAGTGATACAGAGAAAACATTTTTGTTGCAGCCAGCCAGACCGATCCTGCTGGTGAAAAAAAACACAGAGACAAAATTATCTGAACGGCTAGCGCCGGCATTAAATGAGATCGGCATGATGTTGCCGTACAGTCCTTTGCATCATTTACTGCTGAATGAATTTGCCGGTGCGTTAGTAGCCACCTCGGCAAACATCAGCGGTGAACCGGTACTGACTGACAATCACGAAGTTGAAAAACGTCTGGCCCACGTCGCCGATGCTTACCTGCATCACAACCGAGTGATCGAACGTCCGGCGGATGATCCGGTGTACCGAACTATCGCGGGTAAAGCCCGACCGATACGAACCGGTCGTGGTTCTGCACCGATAGAGCTGAAACTGCCGTTTGAGCTGGAGCGGCCAATACTCGCCGTGGGCGCGCAGATGAAAAATGTTATCACCCTGGCATGGGGGAGCCGCGCCATTATTTCGCCACATATCGGTGAAATGGATAGCGCCCGTAGTCTCCACGTTTTTGAAAATACCGTAAATGATCTGCAGAGACTTTATGATGTCAGAGCAGAACAAATTGTCTGTGATGCGCATCCGGGTTACACGGCCACACGCTGGGCAAAAAAACAGGGACTTCCTGTGCACAGTGTCTACCATCATCATGCGCATGCATCGGCGGCGTATCATGAATGCCATACTGCAGAATCTGTCATCGTGTTTGCCTGGGACGGTGTCGGTTACGGTGAAGACGCCACGCTCTGGGGCGGCGAAACTTTTTATGGCAAACCGGGTGCATGGCAACGGGTGGCCAGCATGAGGCCATTCAACCTGCCCGGCGGTGACAGAGCAGGCAGGCAACCCTGGCGAAGCGCCGCGGCATTATGTTGGGAAGCCGGTCTGGTTTATGACGAAATACCAGAAACAGATCGCATGTTAAAGCAGGCGTGGCAGCAAAAGATTAATGCCCCACAGACATCATCGGTCGGACGTTTATTTGATGCTGCAGCAGCGCTTACCGGTGTGTGCACTATCGCCAGTTTTGAAGGCCAGGGACCGATGCAGTTCGAAGCTTTGTGTGAGAATGCTGAAGGACAGAATGACGATTATGTAGAACTGGAATCAGATGTGATTGATAACGTGTTGATAATAGACTGGAAGTCATTGATTCAAGCTATGTTAGATTCTGCTTTAAGTGTTAATGAACGTGCTTCCCTGTTTCATAATTCGTTAGCGTACTCTATCTTGAAACAGGCAAAACATATCCGTGAAAAACATGATGTACACACCGTCAGTTTTTCCGGTGGGGTATTTCAAAATCGCGTTTTGACAGAACGCGCAATCGCATTATTAAGCGCTGACGGATTTGAAGTTAGTCTGCCGGAGTTGATACCGGTCAATGATGCTGGTATCAGTTTCGGGCAAGTTATCGAGTACGGTTATAAATAGTAATATGAAAAAATAAAAAGCTTTTAACCACAGAGGCACAGAGTACACGGAGAAAAAATTGTGACTGTTTTAAAAACATAAACCTCTGTGCTCTCAGTGCCTCTGTGGTTAAATTATTTAAATGTTACAGCAGGTAAGTAAATGCAGGATACCCACATTTCACTGGCGCATGGTAATGGCGGCCGTTATATGCGCGAACTCATCGAAGAGATCTTTGCTCGCCACCTGGCCAATCCGGAGCTTGATGTCCATGCCGATGCAGTTCCGATTTCGCTCGATGGCGGTGATGTATTGTTTACCACTGATGGTTTTACTGTGCAGCCGCTTGAGTTTCCCGGCGGCAACATCGGTTCACTTGCCGTCCATGGAACCACCAATGATCTTGCTGTCGCCGGGGCTATACCCAAATATCTAAGTCTGAACGCGTTCATCGAAGAAGGCCTGGAGATTGTTACCCTCGAGCGCATAATCAAAACGCTGGCAGAAACCGCTGCTGAGATTGGCGTCAAGGTAGTCTGCGGAGATACGAAAGTATTACCTCGCGGTGAGGGCGGTGGTCTGTATCTCGCCACCACCGGTGTCGGTATTCGTCAGG
>JBFFVI010000163.1:0-5092 GCA_041570895.1 Gammaproteobacteria bacterium | reverse complement strand
GTAAAGATTTTCCGGTCTTCCTGCACCCGAAAACCAAAGAAGAATATGCACTGGCGCGCACGGAAAGAAAGACCGCTGCGGGTTATAAAGGTTTTGAAGTACACGCATCGCCCGAGGTAACACTGGAAGAAGATCTTATCCGTCGCGACCTGACCATCAACGCCATCGCCAGGGATGAAAATGGTGAATTCATCGACCCATACCACGGCCTTACCGATATCAATAACCAACTTTTACGACATGTATCGGATGCGTTTGCCGAAGATCCTGTTCGCATCTTACGCATCGCACGCTTCATGGCACGGTATGCACACCTGGGTTTTAGCGTCGCCAGCGACACCATGGTACTGATGAGAAACATGGTTGTTGCGGGTGAAGTCGACGCGCTGGTACCAGAGCGCGTCTGGCAGGAAATGGAAAAAGCCCTGTCTGAAAGAACGCCCAGGTGTTTTATCGAAACACTGCGCGAATGTGGCGCACTTCAACGCATCATGCCCGAACTCGACTGCCTGTGGGGCGTGCCTCAGCCAGAAGAACACCATCCTGAAATTGATACCGGCATTCATACCATGATGGTACTGGAGCAGGCCTGTAAACTTAGTCCTGATCCACAGGTTCGTTTTGCCGCCCTGCTTCATGACCTCGGTAAAGGCAGCACACCAAAAGACGAATGGCCGCAACACATAGACCATGAAGCACGTGGTGCAGAGATAGTTGTTCAAGTATGTAAGCGCATGCGAGTCCCCAACGACTATCGAGGTCTGGCTGAACACACGGCTCGCTTCCACCTGCACTACCATCGGGCGCTGGAACTTAAACCGGCAACGCTGGTTAAAACACTGGAACAACTTGATGCCTTCAGAAAAGCAGAACGCTTCGAGAAATTTTTACTGGCCTGTGAAGCGGATGCCCGCGGCAGACCCGGTTATGAAAATATCGAGCTGCCGCAGGGAGACTATTTTCGCCAGGCGCTGAACGTTAGCAAAGCGATAGATATAAAAGAACTGCGCGAGCTTGGCTTCGAAAATATGGCACTGGCAAACAAGATCAGAGAAGAGCGTATCAGCGCAGTTAAAAAACTCCAGAAACTGCCAGCCGGATGAAAATCAGAACAACGCTTTTTCTATTCTATGCAAGATGTTTTTGGCACCCCCTGAAGTCAGCAAAAAGCCCATAACAACACCTGCTGTATTCGCGGCCATATCACCGAGTTCAGCAAACCGTTTAGGGTCAAAACTCTGCAGATATTCAAGCATGAAACCCATAAAGATGAAAACCACAGCGATCATGTTACGCTGAAAGCTGTCATGG
Organism: Gammaproteobacteria bacterium; assembly: GCA_041570895.1. GTDB lineage: Bacteria > Pseudomonadota > Gammaproteobacteria > SZUA-229 > SZUA-229. The sequence continues at coordinate 3,781 of JBFFVI010000163.1, read as the reverse complement.
TAAATCTGTGAGAACCAGAACATCAAGGTAAAATAAGCAAAAGCATGATAGAGCTTGTCTTGGTATGGAAAGCTCATTCCGGTATCGATCGGGTTACTGGTTAGTGACAAAAACACCACCAGGACAACCAGCATATAACCCGTCACTATCCATAAAAAGCGCAGTTTTAATTCAGGACCAGCTTTAAAAATCATAATTCGATATCCCGCGATTGCCTAGGCATACAATAAAAGCAGTACCATGCCCAACACTAAACGATAAACCACGAACGGCGTCATACCGATGCGTTCCAGCAGGATCAAAAAGTAATGGATACAAAAATAAGCGCTAACCGCTGAGATCATTGCGCCGATGATCAGGTCATTCATATCATCGATACTGGCCACCGACAGGTAATCCATGGTTTCGACTCCGCCGGCCAGGATGATTACCGGTATCGACAACAAAAATGAAAAACGTGCCGCCGCCGGTGCGGTCAAACCGAGCATCAATCCGGCAGTGATGGTAATACCAGAACGTGAGGTGCCAGGGATTAATGCGATTGCCTGCGCACAACCGATAACAATAATATCTTTCCAGGTGATTGAATGTTCATCACGCTGCCGCTTACCCGAACAATGCGAATAACCGAGCAACAGGCCAAAGATGATCGTTGTAGCGGCGATCACCAGTGGTGTGCGTAGATGCTCACTGATAACATCCTTGAACAACAGACCTGCCAGGCCAACCGGTATCGTGCCGATGAGTACGGCCCATGCCAGCTTGCTGTCCTCTGAATGCCTGCCTTTCAATGACGCCAGCCAGGCAAAGAACATGTCCTTGATCTCTTTTCTAAAATACATGACCACCGCGGTCAGCGTACCCACATGTACCGCCACATCAAACGCCAGCCCCTGATCGGGCCAGTCAGTCAGGTAAGGCACCAGGATAAGATGGGCCGAACTTGAGATAGGAAGAAACTCGGTCAGCCCCTGCACCAATGCCAAAACTATAATCTGTAATATATCCACTTTTTAAATCTTCCTAAATAATATGTTTTAGCTTGTAGGAGCGGAATTTATTCCGCGATCAGTGGCTCGATTAACACCGAAAGAATCGCGGAATAAATTCCGCTCCTACGGGTCAGTTAAAGCCGGTTTCGTAAGTCCAGCATCGAAAAACCGATCAAAGGTTCGTCATAGTTTTTTGTTAATGCCATCACTTTAAAACGCTCACCCATTTCAGAAGGCAGTGTTAAGGTTTTGATCTGTTGTGATAGTTTTATCTGCTGCCTGGCATCATCCGTAACCTGCATAGCGTGTAATTCTGACAGACCGTTTGCCAACAAGAATGCAGCTTGTGTAGTATAACCGCAAACCTCCAAATTCAGGTCAACGGCGCAGTAAGCCACATCTGTAAAATTTACAAATGCCGTTATATCCTGCAAACCTGGCCACCATAAAAAATCATCGTGAGCCCGATGCTGGTAATAACACATCAGGGTGCCGCTGCTCCTGTCGGCATGATAGTATTCTTTCTCGTTATAACCATAATCGATCAACAAGACCACCAGCTTATCGATTTTACCGTCTAGCGCAGACAACCAGCCGCTTATAGAAGGGTTATACTCTGAGCAATAACCTTCTGGAAATTCGATATCACTGCGTTGCTTAATCGAGCTTAACTTATCGACTACCTTACTGTCAGCGCTCACATATCGGGCTATAAGTTCATCGTTCTCCATACCCACCATTAATGATTCGACCACATTGTGATGAACCCTGAAACACTCGACTGGCATCGCATCCAGCACTTCGTTGGCAATGATGACGGCATTGTTGACATCTTCAGGAAGTCGATCAAGCCACTGTATACGCTCGAATAGGTGTGATACTTTTTCCTTTAAAATCTGTTGCTGCCTGTGTATCAATTCCGAACTGAGCTCAAGAATCAGATACTGATCAGGCAGACTGCCAAGCCTCTCTAGCTCCAATAAGATATCAACGACAAGGACACCGCTACCTGCTCCAAACTCGAGAACAACTGCTTTCTCATTAGAATTTTTTTGAAAATTACCCAGTACTTCGGCGATCTGTTTAGCAAGACACTGGCCAAATAAGGGAGAGACTTCGGGCGCAGTAATAAAGTCACCTTTAGCGCCAAATTTCTGTGAACCGCTGGTGTAATAACCCAATCCGGGTTGATACAGTGCAATATTCATGAATTCAGCAAATCCGATCCAGCCACCTGCCTGACTGCAAGCGTCCTTAATACTCTGCGTTAATAATAAACTATGATTTTTTTCTGCTACACCGGGTTCAGGTAGAGCGTGAGCGCTGCTGTTTAACAAAGGTTCAACCGTATCATGATATGTGAGAATATAGCCAAGTCTGTAACTTACACGAGTTTTATACTGTACGACAATGGATCATTCTAACGCAAAAAGCACGACAGCAAAAACCGCGCTGGTTACCGGCGGATCTAAACGTATCGGCGCCACAACCGTACGTCTGCTACATGAGGCCGGGTATAACCTGGTGATTCATTGTCGTCTGTCTCGACAATCAGCTGATAGCCTGGCCGAGGAACTCAATAAGGACCGGGTAGATTCTGCAAGAGTGATCCAGGGCGATCTTAACGATGAAACCATCTACAACAACTTGATCGAACAGGCATTTAAATGCTGGAACCGACTTGATGTACTGGTCAATAATGCCTCCAGCTTTTATCCTACACCTGTCGGCAGTATAACCATGGATGACTGGCACAATCTGATCAACAGTAATATGAAGGCGCCCTTGTTTCTTGCCCAGGCAGCCGCTCCTTACCTAAAACAAACCCAGGGCAACATCATCAATATGCTCGACGTTCATGCACAACGTCCGATGAAAGAACACCCGGTATACTGCGCCGCCAAGGCTGGCTTAGCCATGCTCACCATGTCCCTGGCGAAAGAACTGGGCCCTGACATCAGAGTTAATGCGGTCGCACCGGGCGCAATATTATGGCCTGACAATGAAATGCCAGAACATACGAAAAAAATTATTTTAGAGCGGACCTCTTTAAAAAAGGCGGGAGACCCCATAGATATTGCAAAGACAATATTGTTCCTGGTCAGAGATGCACATTACATCACCGGCCAGATTATTGCTGTTGATGGTGGACGTACGATTAATATTTAACGAGAATCAAATATGAATACTTACATTAAACCTGCTTTTGTCATCGTGCTATCCCTGATCACTTTAAACGCGTGTGTCGACAGAGACAGTGATACTGAAATTCCGCTAACTGAAGTGCCGGCTAATATTATCAATATCGTACAAAACACTTTACCCGGCATCTCGTTAACAGAAGCCGAAAAAGAGATCCATGACGATAGCGTTACTTATGAATTAGAAGGCAAACTGATAAACGGTAAAAAGTATGAAATAAAGATAGCCGAGTCAGGCACCATCATAAAAATAGAACTGGATGATTAGAGCAAACGTTTGAAGCTCGCCAGCAAAAATAATGTCAGATCAGGATAAACAGAAAGACTTCATTTCACGTACGGGTACCGTCATGATCGCTTTAGCCTGGCTTATCTTCCTGGCTATTCTTTTTGGCATGTTCGACTATTTAATCTCACAGCGACACAACCCTAATCAGAACATTGTTACTTCAACAGATGGTTTTCAAAAAGAGATCAGCCTGCAAAGAAATGCTTACGGTCATTACGTTACCAGTGGCACGATAAATGGCCATCCGGTTGTTTTTTTACTGGATACGGGTGCCAGCGATGTTGCCATTCCCGAGTCCC
>JBFFVI010000162.1:0-5103 GCA_041570895.1 Gammaproteobacteria bacterium | reverse complement strand
CATAGACTTCGCTAGATCGTAATAACATCTCTGACAGATAGTTAATCGCTCGGCAGATGGCAATAGTGAGTGATTTATCATCGATTTTAGTATCGACGCCATTGGCGGCTTCATAAGCAATAATTTCGTAGCCGTATATTAATTCCTGTAATAGTGACTGGTTCAGGTTGACAATTTTTTGGCTTTTCTCTGGTAGCGGCAGGGTGCGATTAATAAAATATTTTTTAAGGTTGTTAAAAATATTGCGCGCCAGAACTCGCAGCATCTCCAGATCTTCAAGACGATGTTTATTTGGCATTGTCTGTCGGTTTAGATCACGCAATATGAGAAATGTCTGCTTGGTTAATTCGCCCATATTTGAATTGGGCAAGGCAGATATTACCTTCTTTAATTTTCGAGGATGACTGGGGGTGGCATCAGCGGTGGGCGCGATTTGTTCTGGTATATTTAATTTCATTGTCGTTTGTTATTATCTGCTGCTGCCAAAGATGCTTGTCTACCTATAGAAAACAACAACTTGGCGTTTTGTTTGTAATTATTCCATCAATGTTCTTAATTGTAGCTTAGATACGAAAAATTGCAGTTTTTGCTTTATTTCCAGCAATTTCTCGCACCAGTCTAGGAACCAGGTAGCCGGGCAGATGTGTTTCCATCTCAGTCTTTATTTGCAGTGCCGCTGTTTTATCCACATCAAAATGCATCGCGCCTTTAACGGGGTCGAGCAAATGCAGATAATAGGGCAAGGTGTTGCATTGAAATAATCGCTTACTTAGAGTGAGTAATGTCGCCGCGTTATCGTTTACTCCTTTGAGTAAAACACTCTGATTCAACAGGGTGATGCCTGCCTGATGTAATCGCTGGAGTTTTGTGCATTCATCTTTTTGTAGTTCATTGGCATGATTAGCATGGATCACCATCACCACCTGAAATCTTGAAGACTGTAACAGGTCCAGCAGGCCTTTATTGACGCGGCTGGGTAAAACCACGGGCAGGCGAGTGTGGATACGAAGTGTTTGAATGTGATCTATAGTCTCCAGCTTAGAGATCAGGCTGCCCAGTTTTTCATTATCGAGGACCAGGGGATCGCCGCCACTGAGGATTATCTCCTCGATTTCGCCGTGTTTGTTTAAATAATCCAGAACGCCGTCCACAGCATTGTTGCTGCATGAGGATTGTTGATAGGGGAATGCGCGGCGAAAACAATAACGACAATGGATGGCGCATGCGCCGGTGCTGACAAGTAAAGCGCGTCCGTGATATTTATGTAGCAGGCCCGGTGATGCAAGTGCGTCGATATCTCCCACAGGATCGGATACACCGGCAAATTGCGTCTCTGGATGATTCTCCCGGCGTAAAGGTAAAACCTGTTGCAGCAAGGGATCGTTGATATCACCGGATCGGATCTTGTTGATATAACTATCAGTGACCAGACATTTAAAATCAGGCTGGATATCGGTTAATGCAATATGGCTGCCAAGCTCGAGTTGTTCGAGTAGGCTGGTAACCGATCTGGTTGCATTCGCCAGTTCCTTTTTCCATATGGAGTCTGAATCATCGGCTTGTGGCTGAGCAGATATGGCAGGTTTTAGAAATAATTCTACTGGCGGTGACATTTAAGGGTGTTATATTTTAAGTTTATGGGCAATTCAGGTTAATATTGCGTCAAATTTCATTTAGCGCAGAAAGGCGAAAGTTTAACATGGCAACTTACAGTACAAATCAGTTTAAAAATGGCTTAAAGATTATTTTGGATAATGACCCCTGTTCTATTACAGAGAATATCGTGGTGAAGCCGGGTAAAGGGCAGGCATTCAATCGCGTGAAGATGAAAAATCTGAAAACCGGACGTGTATTGGAACGGACTTTTAAATCCACAGAATCTGTTGAAGCGGCAGATGTCGATGAGATGAATGTAGAATATCTCTACACTGACGGTGAGTACTGGCATTTTATGGATCCAACAAGTTTTGAGCAGTACGCGGCTGATGAGATCGCTGTTGGTGATACTGCAAAATGGATTAAAGGTCAGGAAGTATGTGTTATGGTTTTATGGAACGGCGCACCAATATCCATTACGCCGCCTAATTTTGTTGAGCTGGCAGTGGCACAGACGGACCCGGGGTTAAAAGGTGATACCGCGCAGGGCGCGACCAAACCCGCTACCCTGGAGACCGGCAGTGAAGTTAAAGTCCCGCTGTTTGTCGATGAGGGTGATATCTTAAAAATTGATACTCGTACTGGAGAGTATGTCTCTCGCGCCTGATGAATGACATCCGTTGGCGTTCGAGTGCCAGTAATGAAATGTTTCTGGAAAGAGCTCTGTTGTTGAAAAACATCAGGGCTTTTTTTGATGCCAGAGGGGTCGTCGAAGTTGAAACGCCGGTTTTATCTCATCACGCAACGACAGATCCACATCTGGATAGCCTGTCATCACGCTTTCGGGATGAAACCTGTTATTTAAATACCTCTCCCGAATATGCCATGAAACGACTGCTTGCGGGTTGGCAGCAAGCCATTTATCAGATCTGTAAGGCGTTTAGAGATGATGAGCTCGGACCCAATCATAATCCCGAGTTCAGTATGCTGGAATGGTATCGGCCGGGTTACAGCATGGAACAATTGATGGTGGAACTGGCTGAACTGGTGGAAGCGATATGCCAGGGTTCGAAATTCGCTTTATTAAAGTTTTCTGCCAGTAAAAAACCGATGTTCGAACGTCTGAGTTATCAGCAGGCTTTTGAGAATTTTGCAGGATTTAATCCTCATCAGGCAAGTTCTGCTCAGTGTTATCAGATCGCTATCGAAAAAAATGTTGAAATTCCTCAGGGGTTAACTGTTGATGATGCGCTTGATGACTGGCTGGACTGGCTGCTCACCCAGTTAGTATTACCGTCTTTTGAAAAAGATGAATTCACTTTTATGTATGATTACCCGGCATCCCAGTGTGCCCTGGCGAAAGTATCTGAAAATAAGCAACAGGTGTTAGTGGCCAAGCGTTTTGAGCTGTTCTTTGGTGATATAGAATTGGCTAATGGTTTTCATGAGTTAACCGATGCTGATGAGCAGTTACAACGGTTTCAACTCGAAAACACAATGCGAAAACAGGCAGGTAAAAAATATAGTGCTATCGATGAACATTTGATTGCTGCGTTAAATTCCGGTTTACCTGAGTGTTCTGGCGTGGCCGTTGGTCTTGATCGTTTGTTGATGGTGCTGACGGCTAATACCTGTATAGATAAAGTATTATCGTTTCCCTGGAATAAGGCTTAATTATACCTGCGTTTTTAAAAAGTTATTTATTAACCTGAATATTTGTCAGGTCTGATATTAAGCAGACTAAATTTCTCAGTTATTTCTCTCTCTGAATGCTTGCATCATGACGATAAGTTAGCGAAAAACCTTGCAATTTATGTTGTCACAAGGCATTCTCTTGACAAATACGCATCGCACTCCACATAGGTGCGTGTTACTTGTAAATTTGTGTAAATGAACATGAAGGTAACTCTTGGCATGTCAATAATTAGTCGAATAAAATTCCCCTTATATCTCTCGCTAACACTGATGACAGGATGGCCGGCACACGCGGCGGACAATGTCTTAACAGTTGGTGTGGCACCGCATGGTGGTTATATCATACTGGGCGGCAGCGTTATTCCGCTTAAAGAAGTTACCCTTGCAGCTCAGATACCTGGGCGTATCGTTGATATCGCTGGCGAGGAAGGTGAAGAATTTGCTGCTGGCACCAAGCTGGTAAAAATCAACGACGATGATCTGCTGGCGAAAAAAGCAGCGGCTGAAGCGCAACTGGCATCCTCACAAAATGCCATGCAGAATGCACAGGTTCAATACAACCGCGAACTGTGGAATCCACGGGTTTATAACCCGCGACCAATGGCAGGCATGGGGATGCCTTCCATGTTTGATGGCTTCTTTGACGACAACGACTGGATGCCTGGCAATAACGGCAATAAAAGCATCGAACGACATGCCGATCTGGTGACGCAAGGTACCCAGGTTGCGTCAGCACGTTCTCATATCACAGAAGCAGAGTCAGGTCTGCGCGCGATCAATGCGAAATTGCGTGATACTGTCGCAATCGCACCCTTCGATGGTGTCATTATGAGAAAAATGGTTGAAATAGGTGATACCGTTCAACCTGGTCAGCCATTAATCGTCTTTGCCTATTCTAAATTTTTGCGTATACAGGCAGAGGTGCCGGCGCGCCTGATGCCAGGTCTGAAAAAAGGCATGGTTGTTCCGGCAAGGCTGGATGTCGGTAATACCCAGGTTAGTGCACGAGTAGCCCTAATCTCACCTGTAGCAGATAAGCAGCAACATACGGTAACGGTTGAGTTTGATCTGCCTGAAGGTGTGCCCGGTGGCGCAGGTATGTACGCAGAGGTGATGATTCCTGATGTCAACTCACCCGCACTCGCATTGCCGGTCATTCCAAAATCAGCCATTAGTAAACGCGGTAGTCTGCCCTCGATCAGGGTGTTGGACGAAAATAATGTGCCCAAGATGCGTTTGATTCGTACCGGTATCGAAATTGATGATGATACAGTCATCGTTCTTTCCGGTCTCAAACCGGGAGAACGAATTCTGATAACGACCAATGATGCAAAACCGCCGATGTCGTGGAAGAATTGATTACAAGGCAGTGTCATCGGGTGAGATCCTGGAGTAATAATTAAGTGGTGGCCAGTTGCTAATAGGCTACCTGGTGTGTTGTCACTTATGCAGTTTGATGAGTGATTGATAAAGACCAGACAATAGAGTGATTGCTAGAAAATGACTGACGAATTGGATAAGAATCAAAATAATAGTGATAGTGAAGATCCGAGCTGTGATGATGCACCCACCGCGATGATTGGTGAGCATGAGCTTGGTTTCGCCGGCGGTATAGCAAAAGCCTTTATTAATTCACCCGTTACGCCGATGTTGCTGGTGGCAACATTGCTTATCGGTATCATGGGTTTGATATTTACCCCGCGGCAGGAAGATCCGCAGATTTCCGTGCCGATGATCGATATCTTTGTCTCTTATCCGGGAACTTCAGCTGAGCAGGTGGAAAGTCTGGTGACCGACCCGCTGGAAAGACTG